>DASZVM010000669.1:0-9313 GCA_035547295.1 Puia sp.
AACAAGCTGGCCGAGGGAATGAACAGATCAACGGACGCCCTGACCTTGTTCCCCTCCGCATCCCTGCAGCAATCCACCAAGGGACAATTTGCCGGCTTGTATGTCCAGGAACCTTCCGGCGAGCCGGGCTCCGTGCAGAACATGTTCGTCCGCGGCGCACCCATGCCCCTGCTCTCACGTAAAGAGCTCTATCAGTCACAGCCCCTGGTGGTGCTGGACGGCATCCCCCTGGTGGATGAACATCCCTTCGCTTTCGATATCCAGCAATACGACTTCAACCGTATAGGACCGGCAACGAATATCTACGGGTCCATCGATATGAACAATATCGCCTCGATAGAAGTCCTGAAAGACCTCTCAGCCACCATGGCCTACGGTCCAAGGGCCGTCAATGGCGTGATCGTCCTGAGATCTAAGGCTGCCACTACCCAGCGGAGCATCAGCTTTAACTCCTATGTCGGCGTGGCGGAAAAACCTCATGTAGCCACAACGAACGCGAAATTCGAGAACGCGTTCCGGCAAAGGTTCTACGATCTGTACACCACCAACGGCCGCTATTCAGGCGACGAACAATACCCCATCTATCTGAGCGATTCACTGAACAATGTGTACAGCGGACCATCCGACTGGAATGACCTGTATTACCGGAATGCGGTGGTCTATGGGATCAACCTCGGTATCTCAGGCGGGAACGACAGGGCTAATTTCAGGTTTTCCCTGGGCGATCTGAAAAGCAAGGGCGTGGCCGATCAGACAGGGCTGGACAGGTACAGCGTCATGTTCGGCATCAATATGAAACCCGTCAGATGGCTCCTGTTCTCCGCCATGATCAACGGGAACATGATGGACCGCCAAAGGAACAGGAACATGCGCGACCGCTTTGCCCAGATGAACTATTTCCCTGACCTCAGCGCCCCGCTGCCCCCCGGCAAGGAATACTACCGGCAGTACCTGACCCAGTTTGATAAAAGCTTCGACAAGAACAAAACGAACCTCATACAGGGATATGCGAAACTGGCGCTGGACCTGGGTAAGGTCAACATGAGCTCTACGTTCAACATCGATTATAACGAAGGCTACCGGGACATATTCTACGCACGCACCCTCCTGCAGGGCACCAGCTATGCCTCTAACTACTACGGGTTCAACCAGCGGGTGCAGTGGATCAACACAGCGTCCTATGACGTTTATCTGCACACGGTAAACAAGCTGCACGTGGAATTCAGCCAGTCGGTGCAATGGGATACCTACAAGTACAACAACGCCTACGCCTATAAGGGAGCAAACGATTTTATCAAGATCAACCTCCTGGACTCCGATCCGAAAAAGGACGGCAACGACAACCCGAATTATCTCAACCCTGTTGCTTTCCCCAGGGAGCTTACCTACAGGTTCCTGGACAAGACAGGTGACGTGCTGGCCTCCTTCTACGGTACCGCGGATTATACCTTCCGGAATAAATATACCGTCAGCGCCTCCCTGCGCAGCGATGGCTCCTCCAATGCACAACCCACCAGCCGGTGGTTTCTTTCTCCCGTGCTGGCAGCGGCCTGGGATCTCCGGCAGGAGTTCTTCCAAAAGAACAAGACTATCGACGACCTTGTCCTTCGTGCAAGCGCAGGACGGCTTGGGCGTCTGCACGCCTACGACAATTACGCCCAGGGCCCTCAGTACACGGCTTCCACAGGATACACAGGCAATCCGACCGTGCCGGGATACAATGCCTTTAGCGTGCTTACCAGACCCTACTCCTTTGGATGGGTAGGCTATGGCATTCCGTGGGGTTATTCAGACCAGGTAAACGTCGGGGTAGACGCGGTTCTTCTCCGTAATCGTTTGCACGTGTCGTTGGACTTGTATAAAAAGATCGAAAAAGATCTGCTGATCGGTATCCCTGCATTCGCGGAATACGGCTATAAGCAGTCCATCGAGCCGGGCATGTCCGTCAGCAACACAGGGCTGGACCTTACCGTCCGCGCGGAGGTCCTCGCAAAAAAGACGTTTTCCTGGTCGGCCGGGATCAACATGAACTATAACCGCAATAACCTGCGGGCTCTGCCGGGAGGTTTGAAAGAGACCATCATCGGCAGCCGTCTTCTGCAGGTAGGCAAGCCGGTGGACCAGTATTGGTTGTTCGTAAACCAGGGTATCTACACGGCCGACAACCAGGTGCCCGTGAAAGGAGGACAAACCCTGAAATACAACGGCATCGCCCTGCGTGCCGGTGACCCCCGCTGGACAGATGTGAACGGCGACAATATCCTCGACAATAACGACAAGGTCCTGAAAGGACATTCCCTGCCCGTTGTCTCCGGCGGAATGGACCATACTTTCAAATACGGCGGTTGGACGCTGTCGCTGGACTTCTACTACGCATTGGGAAGAAAGGTCATGCACCAGGAGATGGCCAATAAATTCGACTTTGTCAACAGGGAAAGCAACCTGAATATGAATTCCGTCAAGGAGATCACATTCTGGGAGGACCGTGGGGATTTCAGCAAATATCCTTTATACAACCCCTGGAGCACTGTCATTCCCTATCGCATCGACCAGGACCTTTTCCTGGAAAATGCCTCGTTCCTCAAGCTAAGGTCCCTGGTACTGGGATATGATCTCAGCAAGTACCTGGCGAAAAAAGGCCTTAAGACCAACAGGCTCTTTGTATATGCATCCGTGCACAACGTCTTCACCATAACGCCATACACCGGAGTGGACCCCGAGCTTGTGGGGTACGACGGGTATGACACGGGTTATGGCCAGCCGATACCCAGGATCTATACGTTGGGCATCAAGACGGAATTATAAAAACTTATATAAACGCAAGATCATAAAATGAAAAAATCATTGCTGGCCATCCTGCTGCTGTCACCGGTGCTTTTCAGCTGCAATAAGGTGCTGGAAAAGGATTCCGTACGGACCGTTGCGGAAAAGAATATGTGGAATACGCTGGAAGATGCACGCGCGGGGCTTATGGGTATCTATGCCCTTACCCGTGCCGCGCTCTCCGACAACAACGGTCATTGGATCTATGGGGATGTCCGCTCCGGTCAGTTCAACAGCCCCATTCGCCAGGACCTGAAAGCCGTCATCGACAACCATCTGAATGCGGCCTATCCCGTGGTGGAATCCCTGTCGGACTGGACAAGGTTCTATGCCATCGTCAATGCTGCCTGTCTCTTTATCGAACGGGTAGGCAACGTCAAGGCCAACGACAAACGCTATTCGACGAACAATATGACGGTGGATCTGGCGGAAGCGAGGTTCTTACGGGCTTTTGCTTATTTCTATATGGTGAGGATCTGGGGAGACGTGCCCTTTATCATTACTTCACATGACGGCCGGTTTGAGAACAAGCCCCGGGAAGAACAGGCGAAAATATTGAGCTGGGTGGAGCAGGAGCTGCTTGCGGCGGCGGAGGACCTGCCCTTTTCATATAGTACAGGCGATATCCAGCAGCCGGGCAACTACTACAACGAAGATGCCGGCCGGTGGGGCGGCGCCCTGGCGACAAAGGTCTCCGCCTATGCGGTACTTTCCCACGTGGCGGCGTGGATGGGCAACTATTCCAACGTGGCAAAATATTCCAGGTTTGTCGAGGACAATTACAGCAAGAGCCATATAAACTTTCAATCCACTTCGGACCTGACGAACTCCAACGGGTTCTTCTACAACAAGAACTCCAGCCAGATGCTGGGGTTCAATTCGGACTATGGACACATCGAGGGGGCGTCTACAGGCCACCTGGAAGAGCTGACCCTCGCACAGCCGGTGATCAACAAGGCTGTCCCCGATATCTATATGGCGAAAGATACGATCATCAAGCTATTCAACCTGCCCAATGATGAGCGGTTCAACCTGGACACGGTGGGAACACCGGGCTCCGACCGCTATTTTACGAACTTCAACGGCAAGTACCCCATCTTCAGCAAGATCAAGGTCATGGAGGGCGGCATCATAGATCCCAACTTCAGGTACTTCACCAGCGCACTGATCTTTACCCGGCTGGAGGACATTGTCCTGTTGCGCGCGGAAGCGCTGGCCGTACTGGGCGACATCAACGGCGCCTTGACCGAAGTGGCCATCATCCTGGCCAACCGGGGCATCACGAACGTCACAATAAATGGAGAGCTGATCGATTTCATCTTCGAAGAACGTAACCGGGAGCTCCTGGGCGAAGGGCACAGGTGGTACGACCTGGTGCGCTATAACAGGATCAGACAGAACAATCCCGTTTTTACCAACCTCATCAATTCCGGCGGCATTTACTGGCCCATATCCCGCAAGCTTATCGGTCAAAATAACTTATTAACCCAAAACCCTTACTGGCAATAGGGACCCTAATATGAAAGATATGAGAACGAATATACGAGCCATACAATTTTTGCTGATCCTGTCATTCATGCAGATGGCCTGTAAGAAGGACGGGGGGTATCACGATGCATCCGATGCAAACAAAAAGGTCCCTTTGAATACGTACGAGTATTTGAAGAGCAAGCCGGGTGTATTCGATTCCCTGGTGGCGGCCATCGACAGGCTGGGATTGAAGGGAACATTGACCGACAGCAATATTACCCTGTTCGCGGTCACCAATCAAAGCTTCCAGCTGGCCGTGACGAACCTCAACAGGCTGAGGAGATCAACGGACAAGGATCCACAGTATCTGTCCACCATCGATATACAACAGCTGGATACCATGGTGTCGTACTATATCATCAGGGGGAAATATCTCTCCGATTCGCTGCAATTGCAGGACGGGCTTGATCTGTTCAGCGTGCGATACGGATACCCCATGCATGCCAAAAGCGCAAGGGCTTCCGCCTCGGGGTTTGAAAAGGGAGGGCCCGAGGAGATCGATTTCAGCAATACGAAAAGAAGCAAGTTTGTCAAATTCTGGTCGAGCACCACTACTGAATCCAATAACATAGAGACCACCAACGGGGTGGTCCATATCGTGACACCCGATCATATATTCGGTTTTGACGAATTTGTAAAGCGCCTGACATTCGTCCCTCCTCCTCCCGACCTGATAAATCTCATCGGCGGCAAGCTGTCGGTGCTGCGCGACAACAACGGCGGACCCGACAACGGCGAAGGCTCAAAGAAGGTCATCGACGGGGATGACCACACGAAATTCCTCTGCGAGTTCCAGGGACATGTGTGGATGAAATTCGAGCTGAACGAACCCGCGGTATCCTCCGTGTATACGCTGACTTCGGCCAACGACGCACCTGACCGTGATCCCCGCGCCTGGACTTTCGAAGGTTCGAACGATGATGCCAACTGGGACGAGCTGGACAGGAAGTTCAACTTCTTCTTTGAGGAACGCTATCAGCTGAAGGTTTTCAACTTCCCCAATACCCAGGCTTATAAGTACTACCGGATCAATATTACCGAAGTGAATGGCTCGAACCTTTACCAGCAGGCGGAATGGACCATCAATAAAGCAAAATAGCAAACGGTACAAATCTTAAAAATCTTGTGATCATGCGACGCGTCATAAAAAAAGCAACTGTTTTCTTCCTTTTTGCCGGAATGGTCTCCGGCGGCTGTAAAAAGCTGTACGACCTGCCGGAGGAGAAGGACTATCTCAGCAACAACCTCAATTTTTCCAATAAGATATTTGAGCCTATCCTGGGCAGAACGACCCTCATGGGAGGCTTTAATTCGGACCATAGCACCGAACCTTTGAAATTCGAGATCATCAATGCTCGGTATGGCGACGGACGACCCATGACTGACCTTTTTGCCGAAGCTGATACGTATGTGTGGACAGGCACGTATACAGGTCTTGAGAAAAGCCTGGATGAGATAGAAGCCAAACGGAAGAAGGAAAAACACCCCCTCTTCGAGATCCGGCGTTCCGGAGAGTTCATCATGTGGGGCTCTTCCACGAATGACCTGATCCCGCCCCGGGCTTCGGACAGCACTAATTTCCCCCAGAATACCCGGTATTTCGACCTCAAGGTCAGCAACACGGGCGGTGAGATGCTCATCAAGGATTTCCAGGTGCGTCCCTGGCGGGAGCGCCCCTATGAGCCTTCCAACGATATGAACCTCTACAGCGGCGGCGTAGCGCCCAATCCCAGGGACCCCGCCAATCCCGCGGACAGGGACTATATCAGGCCCTTTGTAAACAATGTACTGTCGACTCCATCCGAGATATACATGGTGAGCAATGATGACCGGAAGGACATCGTAGCGTATATCCGTCCTTTCACCGGGGGGAACGGCCATAACTTGCGGATCAAGGTGCTGAACAAGGATTCCCTTCCCATCAACCCCGCCGCTTTCAACGAGACGAACTGGAAGGCCATGATACATGGTTTCAATATGCAGATAACGGACGAGTATGTCCAATACGATGTCGCCTATCCCATACCGCTGGTGGAGGTCCCTACC
Source organism: Puia sp. (assembly GCA_035547295.1). GTDB lineage: Bacteria > Bacteroidota > Bacteroidia > Chitinophagales > Chitinophagaceae > Puia. Next base: position 6,400 of record DASZVM010000669.1, read on the forward strand.
ACCTATGCGCCCGGCGGCACAAGGGCGCACGCGGAGCTGAAATATTCAAGGATAGGCTTTGGCGGAACGAGGACCATATCCGCTTTCGGACTGGACTTTGCGATCTACAGACCGGGGGATTGGGAGATCGTTTTCCACTTCAAAAAGGAGGATCCAAAATTTGAAAATGACTAACTGCTAACAAACGAATACACATGAAATTACGTTTATACATTCTTCTCTTGCTGGCCGCCGGTCTTTTCCCTGCCGGGTTCCTCCTTGCGCAGGCTCCCGCGCAACCCACGATCACGGTCCGCGGGACAGTGGTGAACAAGAGTTCCAATGCCCCATTGCAAAGTATCAGCATTGCGAATGAGAAAACCGGAAAGGGCGTGGGCATGACGGACGCGCAGGGACATTTCGAGGTCAGGGTGCCTGCCAATACGACCCTTGTATTCAGCTCCGTGGGTCTCGTCATCAAAAAATTAAAGGTGGAGGCAGGCCAGAGGAATATAAAAGTGTCCATGGAGGAAGACCGCAGGTCCATGGGCGATGTGATCATCATGGCCTATCAGAAAAGAACGAAGGAGACGACGACAGGGGCTGTCAATGTCGTCATGGGCAAGGAAGTGCAGGATGTGCCTGTATCCAACGTGGAACAGCTGCTGCAGGGTAAAGTACCGGGTCTGAATATCCAGAACAACACAGGCGCCCCTGGTTTCAGAGGTTCAGTACAGGTACGGGGTCTTTCCACGCTCAGCGTTTCGGGCAGCGGCAGCGAATCTTTCCTCCAACCTACATCCCCCCTTTATATCATCGACGGTGTGCCTATCGACGCCGATAAGGCTTCGGATTATGGGTTCCAGACCCAGGGACCCGGCATCAGCCCGTTGTCGCTGATACCCCCGGAAGATATCGAATCCATACAGGTACTGAAAGATGCCCAGGCCACTTCCATGTATGGATCGAGAGGCGCCTACGGAGTTATCATCATCACTACCAGAAGAGGTAATTCCAAAGTACCCCGTGTCAGGTATACCGCCAATTATTTTATGACCACGCCGCCAAAGCTCCGTGAAACGCTGGGAGGTAATTCTGAACGGAGGCTGAAGATCCTGCAGATCATAGAGAACGCCCGTACCAACGACGATATCGCGCGGATCAACAGGACGGCCTTCCTTGCGGACAGCCTGAACCCTTACTGGAACAATTCCACCAACTGGCAGGCCGTCTTTTACAGGACCACCTATAACCAGACGCATAACCTGGCCCTCGACGGCGGCAATGCCAGGTTCAACTACAAGACGAACCTGGGATATTATACGGAAAAAGGCGTGATCAAGAACACGGGCTTTGACAGGTACAATCTGAACATGAACATGGAATTCAAGCCTAATGACAAGTTCAGGGTATTCAGCTCCCTCTTCGGATCGCTGGGCATGCAGGGTAAAGGCAACGGCCTGGGGATCCTTCAGCAAGGCGTAGCTGACAACGGGACAGCCTCCACTCTGTATCCGCCCCCTTCCTATTATCAATCCTCCGGCGCCGTGGTATCCGCGCTGAAAACGAAGAATGACAACAACTCCAGGAACCTGCGGGCTAACGTGGACATGCGTTACGAACCCATCCCCGGCGTGGCCATCGCCTCCAGCCTCAGCTATGACAACACTTCGGAAACGGAATCCACTTTCACGCCTGCCGCGGCCAACAACCAGTTTGCCAGGGTCTATGATTTCACGGGTAAGAACTTTACGCTGTACAACCGGAACAACATCACCTGGTACAAGTCGATAACAAAGGACCATACCATCTTTGTCAACGCATTCAACGAGATCTATAAGCAGGGCGCCCAATCCCGTATCACAAGACAGGAACGGACCCCGAACGATCAGCTGCAAGGCCCCATCGGATTTGATGCCTATTTTTCAAGGGGCGGCGGGGTACTGGCGAACTTCAAGGACGCCACCATTGCCTCTTTTGCCGGCTCTGTTTCCTACGATTATCAAAAAAGGTTCATAGCGGAATTCTCCTACAGGCTGGATGGCACGTCTTCCAATGGACTGGAAAATCTTTATTCCAAGAACCCTTCCGTGGGATTACGGTGGAACTTCAGCAAAGAGAAGTGGCTGAAGGACCTCATCTGGCTTTCTTACGGCGCCCTGCGTTTGACCTGGGGACAAAATATCGTCCCGACAGGCAATCTCAAGAGCATCTACGGTATCTATAACCTGAACGGCAATTTCAATAATAATCCTACCATCGGGATCGACTACGACCAGATACCCAACCCTTTCCTTAAGCCAACCACTACCACGCAATATAACCTTGGTTTTGAAACAGGTCTGTTCAATGACAAATTCATCATCAACTTCGACGCGTATTTCAAAAGGGTGGACAATCTGCTCTTCGACAGGAACCTTGCCACGAATACAGGGTTCAATAAGCTGGTGAGCAACGATGCGGGTATTGCCAACTATGGATATGAGCTGATGGTTACGGCCAGACCCATCGTGAGAAAGAACTTCACCTGGACAGTTACTGTCAACGGCGCCATCAACAGGGACGTCCTGCTGAAACTGCCGGCGGAATACAACGGACAATACATCCGCATCGACAACAGTGCTTACAATCAGCACAATGTCTTTCGTGTCGGTAGGAACACCCTGTCCAATTACCTGATCACAAACCAGGGCGTATACAGCACAGACGACGATGTGCCCGTGGACCCGGTGACGGGCAAACGCTACCAGAGCAATGGGACGGCGTTCAAGGCGGGCGACCCCCGGTTTAAGGACGTCAACGGGGATTATATCCTGGACGGCAAGGATTATGAGGTCGGGGGGAACTCCCAGCCCCTGGTGACGGGCGGTATCTCCACAAACGTGATCTATAAGAATTTTGGCTTGAATATCTATGCCACTTTCACGGCTAAACG
>DASZVM010000670.1:0-7885 GCA_035547295.1 Puia sp.
GAAAAAGCCGGCGCCATTTACACACCGGAATGGACATTCTATCCATCTCAGCTACGCCGCTGGCCCTGAAGCCCCTGTCGATGAAGTATTTATAGAGAAGATCGCTCTTAATAACCTGCCAATCAATGTCTTGAAAAATCATCGTAATTATCCTACGTAAAAGAACCTTGTAACAGGCAAGTGCAGTGATTATCTTAGCTATATCCAAATTCATGAAGAACCCATTTATAAATCCAAAAAATATTTCCCTATGAAGCATGACCTCGAAATGCAGGCTCTCCCCACAGGTAAAGTACTTTTTAAACTGACTGTTCTCGGATGTGTATTACTGGGCTGTGTGTATGGATTCCTTGTGCTGTTCAATACGGCGCTTGAAGCAATTAAATAAGCCTGTGCTACCCCTGAAAAGATAAAGGCCGCTCTAAGAGCAGCCTTTATTTATTTTTGTATATACATCACTTCTTTCACCAGTTTCACCGTCCGGGCGATATCCGGCAGCGCCAGGCTGACCAGGTTGGGCGCATAATGCAGAGGAGCATCTGCCGCAGTGATCCGGCGGATGGGGGCATCCAGGTAATCAAACCCTTCTTTCTGGATACGATAGCTGATCTCCGAAGAGATGGAAGCAAAAGGCCACTGCTCTTCCACGATCACCAGCCTGTTGGTCTTTTTCACGCTTTCCAGGATGGTCATCCAGTCCAGGGGACGAATGGTCCGCAGATCGATGACCTCGGCGCTGACGCCTTCTTTTTCCAGCTCCGCAGCGGCACCCAGGGCCACTTTCATCATTTTATTGAATGAGACGATCGTCACGTCCCTGCCGGTCTTCTTGATATCGGCCTTGCCAAGAGGGATATAATATTCTTCATCCGGGACCTCGGATTTATCCCCATAGGAAACTTCACTTTCCATAAAGATCACGGGGTCCTCTTCATAGCGGATGGCCTGCTTGAGCAAACCCTTCGCATCATACCCGTTGCTGGGCGATACGACCTTTATACCCGGTATATTCGCATAATAGCTCTCAAATGCCGTGGAATGCTGAGCTCCCAACTGCCCGGCCGAGCCGTTGGGTCCCCGGAATACAATGGGACAGCTGACCTGTCCGCCGCTCATAGCCAGCATTTTAGAGGCAGTGTTCAATATCTGGTCCAGCGCCAGGACGGCAAAGTTCCAGGTCATGAACTCTACGATAGGACGAAGGCCATTCTGGGCAGCGCCTACCCCTACCGCGGCAAAACCGAGCTCAGAGATCGGCGTGTCGATGACCCGCTTGGGCCCGAACTCATCCAGCATACCCTGGCTGACCTTATAGGCGCCATTGTACTCGGCGACTTCCTCACCCATTAAAAAAACACGGTCATCGCGACGCATTTCCTCGCTCATGGCTTCACGTAGTGCCTCCCGAAAAGCAATTTGTCTCATTCGTGATAAATATTTAGTTTTATTCGCAGCGCAAAATTATTGGTTGCCAGGGATATTATCAAATCAATTAACTATGCGAGCTACCATCGATCACCTGGAAAAGATCGTCAGTAATTATACCCGGCGCCTGAAAGCCACACCGGAAGAAGAGTACACAAAAAAGCTACGTCCTGAAAAATGGAGTAAGAAGGAGATCCTGGGACACCTGGTCGATTCGGCACAGAACAATATCCGCCGTTTTATCGTTGCCCAATACGAGGAGGTCCCCCGGATCGGGTATGACCAGGACAAATGGGTGGCCCTGACCGACTACCAGCACTACCCCACCGGCGACCTTATATTATTATGGAGGTTGCTAAACCTGCACGTCTGCCGGATACTGAAAGGCGTCAGCCCTGAGACGGCAGCACGGAAATGCGAGATGGGCAACGGCCAGCAATACACTGTCGAATGGCTGGCGGCAGACTATTGCAACCACCTGCTGCACCATTTGCATCAGATACTGGAGCTGGACCCCATCGCTTATCCTTGAATTGCGCCGGATTACCGAAGGAAGTAGTTCCGCCTGCCGGCGGGAGGGTGTCGACGATGGCGGGGTGTGTTCAATTCGCCTGCTCAAAAGCCAGGATAAAGCTGGTACCCTCTCCCAATTGACTGTTTACATCAATGGTAGCCCGGTGGGATTGCAATATATTCCAGGTAGCTGCCAGCCCCAGCCCAAACCCGTTGGTCTTGGACGTAAAATACGGCTCAAAGATCCGGGAGATGTTCTCCTCCGGGATCCCGCTGCCATTATCATTTATAAATACTTTATAATACTCCCCTTCTTTCCGGATGGTGACGAAGATCTTGCCCGCCTCTTTTGGAACGGCTTCCACGGCATTGATCACTATATTCAGGAACGCGATCTTCAATTTTTCGATATCGGCCATGATATAAGCAGGCTGATCGGGATAGCTCAGCTCCAATCCAATACCCTTCAGGGATATCCTGTCGCTCGCAGCAGCCAGCGTAGTATCGATGATGCTTTGAAGGGGCGCTTTCTGCAGCGAGATCTCCGCGGGACGGGACAGGTCCAGCAATTCGGAGATAAGCCCATCGATCCTGCCGCAATTCCTGGCAATAATATCAAGATAAATATTGGCGTCCTCACTGTTCAGCTCAGGTTTCAGCTGTTCCACCGACAGATTGATATTGGTCAGGGGATTCCGTACCTCATGAGCCAGGGTACGCAGCAACGTCGCAGTCCCCCGCAGCTTCTCTATCTGGAAAGTAGCCCTTTCGATCCTTTTTAGATTGGTGATATCATGTATGATACCCTGCATATAAGTCCCGCCCGCCGGATCCATTTGCCGGGAAATGGAAAGGATACAATTCCTCTTTTCCTTTGTACGGGTCATCAGCTCCACCTCTTCATCTTCCACCTCCCCTGTCTGCTGTAATTTCGCCTTCAACAGGGCCGCGGCATCCTTTCTTGCGAACAGGAAGTAAAGGCTCAGCTGAAGCAGGTCCTCCTTATTATACTTGAACAGATCGCAGGTGGCTCCGTTGACATCCCTAAAGATGAGGTCCCCATCGGCAAGGAATACGGCATCCTTCGACCGCTCGAAAATATTCCTGAACTTACGCTCATTGGCTTTCAGGGCTTTCAGATGGGCGCTGCGCTCCAGTGCATAACGGATGCTACGCTCCAGCTTCTCTGTATTGATCTCCGATTTTACCAGGAAATCCACGGCGCCGATGGTCATGGCCTGTATATCCACATCCCTGTTGCCGATGCCCGTCAGCAATACCAGGGGCTCCTCGCACCCCATGGCAACAGCCTCCCGCAAGAGCTCCAACCCCGTCCTTGCCCCTAATAAATAGTCGATGAAATAAATGTCGTAGCACCCCTCCCTTATCCGTCGCAATGCCTCGTCATATTCATAACACCAGTCGATGACGAACTCCTTCTCGGGAATATCCCTGATACAGGCTTCTATGATCAGATAATCATCCTCATCGTCTTCCACGATCAGGACACGTGTTGGCTGACCGGCCGGCGTCCGATGGCTGGCGGATGGCATCATACTATCCTTTGAATTGTTTGTTAAGGTCTTATCGTTATTTATTGACAAGGTAAATAATTTTTATACCAACACTTCCTTTGTCACCGTGCTCAAAGGTAAGGATACTATAAATGTCGCCCCTTCTCCCGGCCTGCTCCTGGCGGAAATAAACCCCCTATGCTTTTCCACGATCTTCTTGCAAAGGGCCAGCCCGATACCCGTACCCTCATATTCGGCGCTGGGATGCAGACGGCGGAACATGTCGAATATCTGCTCAGCATACTTTTGATCAAACCCAATGCCATTATCCTCGATGATGATCCGGCAATACTTCGTATCCATCTCCCTCCCTCCGGAAGCAGTCCCTGACAAAGGAAGCTCATGACGTATATTTATCCGGGGGACCTCCTGCTTTTTGCAATATTTCAGGGAGTTGCTGATCAGGTTGGAGAACAGCGGCCCCATGAGCACTGAATTCACAGGCAGCACCGGCAAAGGATCCAGCGTGATCTCGGCCTTTTTCTCCCGGATAGGACCTTCCATCTCCGAGATCACCTCCTTCAGTACCTCATTCAGATCAACTTCCTCAAAAGCCTCCTTTTCGCTGGAGATCTTGGAAAACCGGAGGATATCGTTGATAAGGTCCTGCATCCGCTTGGATACTTCCTGTATACGGGAAAGATACATCTGTCCGTCCTTGTTCATGTTCTGCCGGTGATCGCTCAACAGGCGGTCGCTGAACATCCGTATCTTCCGCAGGGGGGCCTGAAGGTCGTGCGAGGCCATAAAGGCAAAAAGGTCCAGGTCCTTGTTGGCCGTCTCGAGCCGGGCTATATTCTCCAGCAGCTGGCGGTTCAGCTCGATGACCTTTTCTTCCGACGCCTTTCGTTCATTGATCTCCAGTTCCAGGTTCTTATTGATGGCGACCAGCTTTTGCTCCTGCGCCAGCAGCCGGTGGTTCTTCCGGTAAAGGTCCACGAACACGCTTACTTTAGCCCTCAGGAGCTCAGGGTTCACCGGTTTATAGATATAATCCACGGCGCCTGCCCTGTAACCTTTAAATATATTTTCCTCTCCGTAATTATTGGCAGTGATAAAAATAATGGGGATATGACGAAGCCGCTCCCGCTCATAGATCAGCGAAGCCGTCTCAAAGCCATTCAGGTTGGGCATCTGCACATCCATGAGGATAAGGGCAAAGTCAAAGTCGGAAAGCAGGATCTTCAGCACCTGTCTTCCCGAGGTGGCCTTGACGATGCGATAGCCATCCGGTTCCAATACCGTCTCCATGGAGAGCAAGTTGTCTTCACGATCATCTACCAATAAGATCTTAGGTTGCATTCATTGGTTTTTTGGATTTATTTATAGAACCAAACCCGCATCAATGACAACAGTTGATCGATCTTCAGGGGTTTGGTGATATAGTCGGAGGCGCCCGCTTCGATACATTTCTGCCTGTCGCCCTTCATAGCCTTGGCCGTCACGGCGATGATAGGCAGCGTGGAATTCTTATGCTCGCGACGGATCTTCTGCGTGGTCTCATAACCGTCCATCTCCGGCATCATGATGTCCATCAGCACCATGTCGATCTTCTGCCTGTCGTCATTGATGATACTGATCGCCTCTTTGCCGCTCTCTGCCGTGATCACATTCATATTATACCGCTCGAACACGGTAGTCAGCGCAAACAGGTTGCGGACATCGTCATCCACCACCAGGACATTCTTCCCTGTAAGGATATCGTCCTTCATCCGGATGTGTTCGATCACCTTCCTTTTTTCCGGCGGGAGGTCCTTATGGTTGATATGCAGCTGCAGGATCGTCTCTTCCAGCAGGTGCTCCAGGGAGTTGACTCCTTTCAGCAGGACGGTATTGGAGCTGCGGTTCAAATGGTGCAGCTCTTTCTTGTCAAAGTCCTTCGCGCTGTAGACGATCACGGGTGTGAGCTTCTTTTTCACATCGCTGACCTGGTTGATCAGGTCGATACCCGAGATATCCGGCAGCGTATAATCCAGGATGATGCAATCGTAGTCTTTGATATTTGTCTCCTGCAAAGCCTTCTTACCCGTAGTGGCCAGCGTGACATCGATATTGTCTCCCTGGAGTATCCTGGTGATCTGCGAGGAGTCTACTTCATTGTCCTCCACAACCAGGACCTTTTTGCTTTGCTTGCCCGCAAAAGAGACGATGTCTTCGAAAAGCTCGTTCAACGCATCGTTCTCCAGCGGCTTAAGCAGGAAGCTCCGGGCTCCGCGCCTGAGGGCCAGTATTTTATTCTCTTCCCCGGAAATAAGATGAATGGGGATATGCCGGTAGTTCAGATCATTCCTGAGCAGGTCCAGCACCTTCCAGCCGCTGGTATCGGGAAGCTTCACATCCAAAGTGATGGCGATGGGGGTAAAGCGGTTGATAAAATCGAATACCTCTATATAATTGGTGGCCACCACGCCTTTGACCCCATAGGCATGGGCCTTTTCGATGATGATCTTTCCAAACCGGAGATCGTCCTCCACGATAAGCACGATCTTATCGTCTGTCTGGATGGAATGTCTGTCGTCCCCCGTGTCGTTGATCATCTCGCTGACGATATTCATCTTGCCCGCATCTTCATTCGTCACCCGGAGGGAGTTCAGCAGCGTATCTATCTCTCCGCTGTCCCCTCCCAGCTGCAGCTGCTGATAGGCATTCAGGTTGTCGGATGTCTCTTTTGAAATGACCCCGGCCACATTCTCTATCGGCAGGAATAAAGTAAAGGTGCTGCCTCTTCCCGGATAGCTTTCCAGCTCGATGGTGCCCGCCAGCAGCTCGGCCAGACCGCGGCTGATGGAAAGACCCAGACCAGTCCCCCCGTATTTACGGCTGGTGGAACCCTCAGCCTGCTGGAATGCTTCGAAAATGATATTCTGTTTTTCCTGCGGGATACCGATACCCGTATCACTAATGGCAAACGCCACTACCTTCTCCGCGTTATCAAGGCTGGGATTGCCTGTCTTCCAATTATTGTCAGCCTGGTATATCTTCAGCTTTACCTCACCTTTCTCCGTAAACTTGAAAGAGTTGGAAAGCAGGTTCTTCAGGATCTGGTTGAGACGCTGAAGGTCTGTCTCCATGGACTGCGGCAACCTTGGGTCCGTCTCGATGGTAAACCGTAAATGCCTGGCCTCGGAGATAGGTTTGAATGTCGTTTCCACAAAAGAAGCGATCTCTCCAAAACGGACGGGAGAGATATTGGCCGTGATAAAGCCGGATTCGATCTTGGAAAGGTCAAGGATGTCATTGATCAGCTGGATAAGGTCATCCCCGCAGGAGTGGATGGTCTTGGCATATCGTATCTGCTTGTCCGTGAGATTGCCTTCTACGTTCTCATACAGCTGTTGTGCAAGGATCAAAAGGCTGTTCAGCGGCGTCCGCAGCTCGTGGGACATATTGGCAAGGAACTCCGACTTGTACTTGGAGGTCAGCGTCAGCTGCTCTGCCTTTTCTTCCAGCGACCTTCTTGCTTCTTCCACTTCCTTATTCTTGGCTTCCACCTCATTCTTTTGTTTCACCAGCAGCAGGGCTTTGTCCTGCAGCTCGTCATTGGTCCTCCGCAGCTCTTCCTGCTGGATCTTCAGCTCGCCGGCCAGCGATTGGGACTGGGCCAGCAGCTCTTCCGTACGGCTATTGGCTTCGATGGTATTCAGCACGATACCGATGCTTTCCGTCAGCTGGCTGAGAAAGTCCAGGTGGGTTTCGCTAAAGACATCCAGTGAAGCCAGCTCGATGACGGCCTTTACCTTGTTCTCAAAAAGCACAGGCAGGATGATGAGGTTCGCAGGCTTGGCACGGCCCAGCCCCGAGCTGATCTTGATATAATTGGACGGGACATTGGAAAGGATGATCCTTTCCTTCTCAAAGGCCACCTGTCCTACCAGGCCCTCGCCGATGAAGAATTCAGTAGGAATATTCTTTTCGGATTTATAACCATAGGCAGCAAAGAGCCGCAGCTTGTCTGCCCTGGTGTCCTCATCCTGTTTGAGGATATAGAAAGCCCCATAATGGGCTACGACCACCTGCGCCAGCTCCGAGAGGATACGCTGTGTCACGGTGTTGAGGTCTTTTTGCCCCTGCAGCATCTGGGTAAACTTGGCCAGGTTGGACTTGAGCCAGTCCTGTTCCTGGTTACGCAGGGTCGTCTCCTTCAGGTTGGCGATCATCTGGTTGATAGTATCCTTCAACGCTTCCACCTCACCCTTGGCTTCTACACGGATGGTACGGGTAAGGTCACCCTTCGTCACCGCGGACGCAACCTCGGAAATGGAACGCACCTGTGTCGTCAGGTTCTGCGCCAGCTGATTTACGTTCTCCGTCAGGTTCTTCCAGATACCGGAAGCGCCGGGTACGCTGGCCTGTCCGCCCAATCTTCCTTCCAC
>DASZVM010000671.1:0-3651 GCA_035547295.1 Puia sp.
TGGTGATCAATGATTCATTTATTGCCTACTGTTTTCAATCCAATGAAGCCGATGTACGGTATTGGGAAGATTATCTACGTACCTATCCGGGAGAGGGGCGTACGATCGACCACGCCCGTGACATGGTGCTGAACCTGTCCATCCTGCTCCAGGAAAATGGGGAGAATGCAGGCCTGGAACGAAGCGGTGAATATCAACTGATCACAAACCTGTACGAAAAAGAGCATTTGCAGACTATCGATGCGGACCGTCGTCCTCATCGTGCCCGTATAGGTGGGAACTGGCTGAAAATGGCTGCTGCGGCTGTTTTTCTGGCTGCAGTGATCCTGCCGCTGGTGATAAAGCGAGCTACGAACACCGAAAATCTGCCCGGAAAGGAAGCCCCGGTGCAAGAGATGATGGTACTTACAAGCCAAAAAGGCGAGAAAAAAATATTTTACCTGCCTGATAGTTCGAAAGTAATATTGAACGCGGGCTCTTCATTGGAAGTGAGCAAAGGTTTTGGCGAGGACAACAGGACGGTGTCCCTGGAAGGAGAGGCCTATTTCGATATCAAACGTCATACGAGGCATCCGTTCAGGGTAAGGGCGCTGGGATATGATGTCACTGTCCTGGGGACCGTTTTCAATATCAAGGCATATGCGGGAGAAAAGACTACGGAACTGGACCTCATCAGCGGGAAGGTGCAGGTCTCCGAGGTCGGAGGCGCCGGAAAATGGATGATCAAACCCTTGCAGAAGCTGGTCCTCCCCAACAATGAGAGGACAGAGGCCGGTGGGAGCGTCCATCCTGTAGTGAAAGACCTGATGCCCAGACGCAGCGACAGTATCATCACGGAAACCGCCTGGCAGCAAAACAGGCTGGAGATCGTCAACGAAACCTTCGGGTCCATGAAGAACAGGCTGGAGCGCTGGTTCAACGTAAAGATCGTATTTGCCGATGACCAGGTGCGGGAATACCCGTTCACCGGCTATTTTTCGGATGAAAGCATTCAGCAGGTGCTGAAAGCCTTTCAATATTCTTATCCCTTTAACTATAAAATTGAAAATGACATTGTAACGATATGGAAATAAAAAAGGGAAATGGGTGACGACCATTCCCCTTCATTACAAAAAGGAACAGGGAAAGAGATCCCTGTATCCATATTTATAACTCAAATCAAGACTAAGGTATGAAAAAAAGACATCCCTTCCATGGACCGTCGTGCCTGTCATGGAAGGCCAAAACCATGTTGCTTATGAGAATGATTGCTTTTTTCATGTTGGCTTCGAGCCTGCAGGTTGCCGCAAGAACTTATTCTCAGGAAAAGGTGAGCGTCGATTTTAAGGAGGTCAGACTTACGGATGCGTTGAAACAATTGGAAAAAAAGACTTCTTATCGATTTGTATTCAGCAATTTATTGTTATCCGACGATCTTCTTGTCACGGTAAAGGCGAAGAACAGGGACAGCCGGGAAGTGCTTGACATGATGCTCGCCGATAGGGGCATGAGTTACCGGATCATGAGCGGAGGGCTTGTGATCATTACTCCGAACCCTATTTATGCCGATACGGCAAAGATCAGGGGACGGGTGACGGATCCCAGGGGCAAGCCGCTGGAGAAGGTCAGTGTCGTTTCGGACAGGGGGAAGGGTACGTCCACGAATGCCGAAGGGGAATATGCCATCCAGGGGGGTGGTAAAGGCACATTGCGGTTCAGTCTTGTCGGATACCAGGAGCAGGTGATAGATATCAACAAACAATCGCGTATCGATATTACCATGGTGGAGACACCTGAGAATCTATCGCAGGTAGTGGTGGTGGCTTATGGTACGACGACCAAAAAAGCGTTGACGACGGCTATTTCAACCGTACCCATGGATAAGGTTTCGGAGATTGCTTCTCCATCCATCAATGACGAGATGGGGGGGCGGATGCCGGGTGTTTTTGTCACGGCTCCCGGCGGAGGGCCCGGGGTGAAGAGCCAGATCTTTATCCGGGGAGGCAACAGTGGTCAAAATCCTCCTTTATTTGTTATCGACGGGTTTATCCGCTCGCAGAACGATTATGAGAACCTGAACCCGGCCGATATTGAAAGCTATTCCGTTTTGAAGGACGCGGAAGCCACGGCGATGTATGGCGCCCAGGGCGGCAATGGCATTATCCTGGTCAACACGAGAAAAGGCATGGCAGGGAAGACCTCCGTGAATTATTCGTTCAACCAGATATGGACACGTCCAACGGTGCTTCCGAAAAAGCTGGATTCCTATGACAGGGCGCTTGCCATGAACAAGGTCTATACCAGCGAAGGTCTGACACCACCCTATGCGGACAGCGTGTTGCAATATTATAAGGACCAGACGAAGCCTTTTGTGTATCCCAACACCGATTGGCGAAAGACGACCATGAGAAGCTTTGCCCCTGAGCAGCGGCATGATCTGTCCATCTCTTCGGGAACAAAGACCTTACGTTATTACGGCAGTCTGTCCTATTATCACCAGGGGTCGATATTGAAGACGGATAATAACTACAATGACAGGGTGACCTACCGGCTCAATGCGGAGAATACAGTGGAAAAGATCGGGTTGAAGGTACTGGCCAGCGTGGACGGTTATGTAGAAAAGAATGTAACGCCCAACGCGACCGTGGATGGCGGCAACGGGTATGCCGGTCTTTTTTCCCTGATACAGAACCATTCGCCCATGACCCTGGCCTACAATGAATTCGGGCTTCCCTATGCGGGGACGAACGGGAATCCGGCACAGATACTGGACCCGCAGTCGGGCTATAACAGGAGCACTACCCGCGTTATGAATACGATCCTTTCATTCGATTGGGAAGCGCCCTTTTTAAAGGGATTGCATCTGCGTGCCAGCGGCAACTACAATATGTGGAACACCATGAGCAAAGCGTGGAGCGCAACGGCCCCGGCATATAACCTCGGGAGCACGACTCCCATCTATGGCAATCCTCCCAGCCTGACGGATATCGCCGGCAGCGGCGCCACCACGATCCTGCAGGGATTCGTTACCTACCATACGGCCTTTGGCGAGCATACGCTGGATTTCACGGGTGGGTATGAGCAGGGTAAATCCAACAACGATACCCTGACGGCGCAGCGTGTGAACTACCAGATCCTGTTCGATCAGTTCATCGCAGGTCCGACAGTGAATATGAATGCGAATGGTAAAGAAGCCAAAAGCGCTTATGCCGGATATGTCAGCCGTCTGCAGTACAGCTATGCCGGCAGGTATTTCCTGGAAGGCAGTATGCGTTATGACGGATCGTATCTCTTTCCTCCCGGAAAACGGTGGGGCTTTTTCTATGGTATTTCCGGCGGCTGGGCCATTTCGGAGGAGAAATTTGCCCATTCACTGGTGGACAAAGGTATTTTCGATTACCTGAAAGTGCGCGCCTCCTATGGACAAGTGGGTACTACCACGGGTGTGCCGCCTTATTCCTATCTGCCATCGTACAATATCAATCCCAATGCCTGGGTCGTAGGCGGAGCGCCCCAGACGGGCCTGTCTGAAGGGCCCCTTCCCAGCAATTCCTTCAGCTGGTATACGAACTACAGCACGGATATCGGCGGCGATTTCTCGACCTTGCATCACAAGCTGAACGGCAGCTTTGATTATTTCTATGTGCGTACCAAGGGATATGTCATTTCGGA
>DASZVM010000672.1:0-2894 GCA_035547295.1 Puia sp.
GGAGGATAACAGTGGTCCCTCCATCCGGCATCTTGATCAGTTTTATGATACGCGCCACTGTGCCCACATCCTCCAGGTCGGAGACGGATGGGTCTTCGATATTGCTGTCTTTCTGCGCCAGCACCCCTATCAACCTGTCAGCCTTATATGCATCGTTCACCGCCTTGATACTTTTATCCCTGCCTACGGTAATGGGCAGGACCACGCCGGGAAAGAGTACAGTATTGCGCAGCGGCAGCACGGGTAATTCCTTGGGTATCTCGATCTCGTTAAGAGTCTCATTATCGCTTTCATTCAAGGGTATGATCGGCATGAAATCCATGTCATCTTCCGCACGCATAAATAAGTTCGATTCTTTCATCCTGTTGTTTTTCTTTGGTTCCCTCCAGGAGCTTTCGGACGCCCCGGACGGGCTGAACCCATGACAAAATAGCACCTGTAAGGGAAAATTCCTACTGTTCTACAAAGGAATATATTGGGTCCAACTTTAGTGCCATAAAAAGGGCCGTCTCATTGCATGAGACGGCCCGCGACAAAATGTCTTGTTTCATTAGAAAAACCTAAATCCGGCGTACACCTGGAAACCCTGGTTCTTCCATTTCTGATCGCTGGTGACATCATTGATGTCGGTAAGACCTATCACATAACGGCCGCCAACCACAAAGTTGACAAGGTTCAGCTGTACGCCACCGACAAGGGAGAAATCCCCTTTCTTAAAGGCGTCCTTGCCGCTCTCGACGAGATGCTTATCCTGGTTGAGCAGGATGCCGAACTGCGGTCCTGCTTGTATGCTCAGGAGCTTGACAGGTCTGTAGCTCAGCAGCAGGGGAATGCTGAGATAGTTCAGCTTGCCTTTTACATCGTCAAGCCCCCCGGGATAAATGTCATGGAATTGAGTGCCCGTACGATAGTTCGTCTGGTTGAACAACACTTCGGGTTGTACGCCCCAGTGGTCGCTCCAATTGAGCTCGGCAAAAGCGCCCGCATTATAGCCAAAATGAAATCCTTCGGAATAACCCTGGCCATCGACCTTGAAAATATTGGCGCCTGCTTTTATTCCCACATGAACGCCCTGGGCCTGTGAATGTATAACGGCAAAGCTTACTAGCAGCAACGACAGGACAATTGACTTACTCTTCATGTTGATGGTGTTTAGTTGATTAACTGGTTTGAAAGTAATATTTCAACTTATATGCCATGATTTTAAGAGGAAAATTGTCCACACTCCTTCTTATCGCCTGATCCTTATTTCAATTGGTACCCCAATGCAAAATGGAAGCCATGATATCTCCAGTCATCGCTGCTGTTGATCCCGTTCATATTGCTCAGACCGACAGAATAACGTGCGCCGATCTTTACCTTGCCCAGGTTGAGCTGTCCGCCGAAAACCAGGGAGAACTCGCTTTTCGAAAATGCATCCTTATTCTGCCACTGCGGTTGCGCCAGCAATCCCTCGGTTTGATTCACCAGATAGCTGTACTGGGGTCCTACTAGGATAGATAATTCGGGCGCAGGTTTAAAAGCAAACATGACGGGAAGAGAAATATAATTGAGATATACCTGGGCATCCGATACCCCGCCATATGTGCCGTAGATCTGGTTGAAATCCTGATCCGTCTTTGCTCTGACCTGGCTCCAAATCAGTTCGCTCTGCACGCCCAGCATCCGGTTGAAAAAGTACTCCCCATATGCACCTGCGCTAAAACCCGCCTTCGTCTTTTCATCAAAGCTGCGGCCGGTGACCTTGTAAAGATTGGTGCCGACGGTTACGCCGAAGTGAGGCTTTTGAGCATAGGATCTCGCAGTAGCAATGGTTAACAAGAGGAAAGAAATGATAACGAATTTCAGTCTCGGATTCATTGTTGGTCCTGTTTTGGGTATATAATAATGGTGAAAATAATCGTGAATACCTTATAGCTTTGTTAAAATATACTTAACGGCTCGTTAACTTCCCTTTACGGAAAATAACCCTAAAAGGTTGCCGGGCCCGCAAATGTACGCCTTTTGCGATAGGTTCAGCCTAAATTATTACATGAATGGGAGTGTGATACGGTGCGCTTACGCGACACCGATAGTATCCGGAAGGACGCGTGTCAGACCAGTTCGATCACCGTGATCTCGGGAAGGATGCCCACCCTGCCCGGATAGCCTATAAAACCAAAGCCCCGGTTGACATACAGCTTTTGACGCCCTTCTTCATAAAGACCGGCCCATTGCTTGTATACGTATTGCACAGGGCTCCATTTCAGACCCGGGATCTCCACGCCGAATTGCATGCCATGCGTATGGCCGGCCAGCGCCAGGTCGATATTAGGATAGAGCGGTCTTACCTGGGCGTCCCAATGACTGGGGTCATGGCTCATTAATATCTTAAAAGGATACTTTTCCGCGCCGGCATAGGCTTCATCCAGCCGGCCATGCTTGGGAAAACGGGCCTTGGCGCTCCAATTCTCGATGCCGATAAGCGCTATCTGCTGACCATCTCTTTCCAACGCCACATGTTCATTCATCAGCAGCCGCCAGCCCATATCCCCCTGCAGCTGCTTCAGCCTCTCCAGATTCGCTTTTTTCAGCTCAGGGGTCTCCCACCAGATATAATCGCCATAATCGTGGTTCCCCAGTGTAGAAAATACGCCCATGGGAGCTTTCAGCCGGCTGAATATCTCCTTATACGGTTCCATTTCCGTGGCGATATCATTGACCAGATCACCCGTAAAAAGGATCAGGTCCGGCTTTTGGGCCAGCACCATGTCCACGCCATGGGCGACAGCTTGGGGATTGGCCAGGCTACCGGAATGAATGTCAGATAGTTGTATAATCTTCAAGCCCTTAAAGGCCGGGGGAAGATTATCAAATGCCAGGGACACACGCCGTATCTTGTAGTTATACTTATT
>DASZVM010000673.1:0-2868 GCA_035547295.1 Puia sp.
ACTTCCTACCTCATCAGCCCCTTCAAGGATCTTCTTCAAAGCATCTTCTATCCATTTCTCCGATTTAGGAAAATCATCGTAGCCTTTGAGCTCACTCAGCAACGGATCATTAGGAGCAATTCCTGCTGACTGCAGGATCGCATAGTCCTGCAACGACTCGGCAAACACCTCCCACCTGATCGAATCATACGGCCCGTCGGGCCCCGGGTATACCACGAACGGATCGCCATCCGGGATACCGGGATAGGCATGGGCTGAACCATTCGTATACGGGTCGGCCTTTTCGTCAGTATCCAGCTTATGCCAGTGATTATACCCCCAGTGGAGAAAGCCTTGCGCACCGAAATGATAGAACAGCCAGCCCGCCATCCTGATCTTTGGCAATGGCGTATCAAAAAAGCGGTTCAGCCATCTGTCACGCGGGGCAGTGCAAAAATAAACCCAATGAGGGATCTTCTCCTGTACATATGCCCTGGCACTGCAGATAATAGG
Source organism: Puia sp. (assembly GCA_035547295.1). Classification (GTDB taxonomy): domain Bacteria; phylum Bacteroidota; class Bacteroidia; order Chitinophagales; family Chitinophagaceae; genus Puia. Next base: position 493 of record DASZVM010000673.1, read on the forward strand.
GACCGGGATGTCGGTGAGATGCTGCCGTCCATACTCGATATCGCTGAGCGCATCCATCACTTTCATCCAGGGCGCCAGCTCGTGCAGCAGTTGTCTGGCTTTTTTATAATTCGGTATATGCTCTTTATACGGCTCATCGGACAAATGGAAATAAGAATCGTCCAGGATATTTTCCTCCTGCAGAAAATCATGAAAGGAAGGAAGGAACTGTTTGAGAAAATTCACATATGTATCCGAAAAACCGTCAAGGTTAGGGTCCCACAGCAGTTGATAAGAACCGTCCTTTACCGTGTACACGTGCATGGCCGTCTTGACACCCCAGTACAACCAGAGGTGCGCCCATTCGAATTTTTTAAAGCCCAGCTCCTTGCACATGTCCGTAAAGCGTTTGATCACGGTCCAGTCGAATGCATATCGGCCCGGTGACGTTTCATTGACGATCAGCATCTGACAGGGCTGCTTGACAACCACCTTAAATTCAAAGAAATTCTGGACAAAGGCGACATCCGTTCCATGATCGATCAGATCCTTCATTTGCGCCCTGGTATGTTTCCACCAGTCATCGCTGAACATCTTCATCCCAAAATAAATGCTGGTAGCTTCTCCCCTCCACCAATGCGTCACATGAAAATCGCGTCTTGGCTGCAGCACCAGCTTACTGACATGGAGACGCAGCTGCAGGTTCCGCGTTACCGAATCCTTCCCCTTATGTACGACCACTGTCACAGGAAAATTATGGACCCCAGGCCGCATATCGGCAGGTATCCGGAGACTGATCCAAAAAGAACGGGTCTCATAGGGGCTGGCGTCCGCAGAGGTCTGGGGGAACAAGGGCTCAGGGACCAGGCCCGGCAGATAGCCGACGCCATCCAGTTCAGACGGGCGGACATCCGTGGTAAAATGACGCATCGGTACGAGACCGACAAAACGGACCACAGGCGAAAGTTGTATGGCCGATGACATGGTACAGGCCACCTTTACCTGGTCCTTTATGGTGTTGTGAAAACCTACCTGGAAAGAAGCCCTGGATCCCCGGGCGACATACAGCTCAAGCAATTGCCGCTGCCCCGCCGGGGATTGAGGAAAAACACGCTGTAATGAGGATTCAAGCCAGAACAAGACCGTCGAGTCTGCCAGACCCTTCGCCCGGACAGGGATCTCGGAGGCAAGAGCCTCATCGGCACAAACCCCACGGCCAGGTACGTCATAAGCATGAAGTGTCACGCTGGAAAAAATGAGCAGGCTGCCAATTGCCAGGGTCGCAATCGTTTTAATCATAAATAATCTTTATCGTCCTGCAGGCAAATTATAGTTAAACGTTTAAACAAAAAAGTTTTGGTTTGATTTTCAGGCCGGTTTCTTTTTTTTCTTTGGAATATCCATATCATCGTTCAACCCCTTTCCCTTGAGTATCTGTGGTATATATTTTTTGACCCTCGCCTCCCGGGTCTTGGATAGTTTGGGTTGGGAAAAATGAAGGAGGTAGCCCCTTTGCCGTCCCGGCGTCAATGCATAAAAAGCGGCTTTTAAGGCGGGAAGCTTATCCAGCTTGCTTTGAAATTCTTCGGCAACGGGGAATTCCTTCGTTTTTTTAAGCTTTACCTTCAACCCCGCTCTTTCCACTTCAATAGCCTCATAAATATAGGTCCTCAGGATAGCTTCCATCCTGACTATCTGCCGGAGATTGGTAAACCGGACCTGGCGGGCCGACTGCACATTCTCCGTTTGCTGGATCAGAATGCCATGGGTATCCTTTAATAAGGCGCCCTTGAAGAACAAAAGCGCACAGTATTCCTTAAACCCATGTATCAATACTATGTTACCTTTCTGTAAGGAATAACAAGGTTGCCCCCACTTCAATTCTTCCGTCAGCCCACAGTCAAGAACGATTGTTCTCAATTGCTCGAATTCCTTCTGCCACTGTCCGGCTTTATCAAAAAAGAAATCGACCTTGGGATTCATGCTAACAAGTATTTATTGATCTGCAATACTGGAAAGTTAGGCATTTCTCCACGACATAGCATTTTATTTTAATTTGCCCAGTACCTCCTGCAGCTGGTTATGCGCCATATTTATGCCCTGGACAAACGGCAGCTTCAGCAACTGGTCTCTCTGCGCCACCGATTCATATACAACGTGCATATTAAGCCTGCTGGTATCGCCGGTAAGTGGTCCGAACTCCAAAAACTCGAGCTGAACCCCAAAAGGCGCATCCCCCATTTCAAATGTCCTTGTGATCTTCCGGTTGGGAATAAGCTCATGGATCACCCCATCCGCCCGGAACACCACATTCCCCTTAGGATCGCTTGTCTCAAACTGATAGCTGCCGTGCTTTTTACTTTCAAGCTTCAAAACCTTCGTCCCCATCCATTGCCC
>DASZVM010000674.1:0-10008 GCA_035547295.1 Puia sp.
CAGGATATCCCGCCAGAAAGAACTGGAATTCCTGAAAAAAGAACAGGAACTAAAAAACAAAGAAGCGGAAATGGAACTCTCCGTACAACGCCGCCTGCAGGAAGAAAGGACCAGGCTGACCGAAGAGATCCGCCACCTGGAAACACAAAAGACCGCCGCAAGAGAGAACGAACACCAGCTAAAGATCAAAGAGCTTGAAAAACAGCTGGACGATCAGAAAAAACTGGCAGAAGAAATGAAACGAAAAGCCGAACAAGGTTCCATGCAACTACAAGGCGAAGTCCAGGAGCTGGCCCTCGAACAGCTGCTGCGCTCCAGCTTTCCCTTCGACGAGGTCAGCGAAGTCGGCAAAGGCATAAGAGGCGCCGACTGCATCATGACCATCCGCAACAATTACGGACAGGAATGCGGAAGGATCATCTTCGAAAGCAAACGCACCCAATCCTTCTCCCCCGAATGGATCGAAAAACTAAAAGCCGACATGCGCAGCCAGAGCGCGCACGTAGCAGTCATCGTCACCCAGACCATGCCAAAAGACATGGAATGCTTCGGCGAAAGGAATGGCGTATGGATCTGCTCTTTCTCCGAGGTCAGAGCCCTGACCTACGTTCTGCGGGACGGCATTATCCGCGTTTTCAACGCCGCTAGATCACAGGAAAAAAAAGGAGATAAGATGGAGCTCCTCTACAACTACCTCACCAGCGGCGAATTCAGCGAACAATGGAAAGCCATCCGCGAAGGGTTCCTCTCCATGAAACAATCTATCCAAAAAGAAAGGGACACCATGGAAAGACTCTGGAAAGCCAGGGAAAAACAATTGGAAAAAGTACTGCTCAACGCAGCCCACGTCCGGGGTTCCATAGAAGGCATCGCCGGAAAGGACGCCATCGACGCCCCCTTGCTGGAAGACGACCCCGATCAGGAGCTGCTGGACTGACGCTGCACAGCCGCAACAAAACCTCATGTCATCAACCAGGCCAGGGTAAGCGCCTGCTCATCGAATATCCTGCCCTCGATGCCCAGATGCGCCTTCCTCCCTTTGTTAAAAACAAACGGCAGCCGGACGGCATCCCCATCCATCGTAATATTGCCTTTTAATTGCATATGCTGCCTGAAATCCAGCTCGCCGCGGCCATACCATTTGAAAATGGCTTCCTTGGCGCTCCATATCAACGTAAGGAATTCCTGGTGCACCCGGCCCCGCAGCCCCCATTGCTCCAGGAATAGCGCATAATCCTCATTGAAATAATGAGCCTCGTCCTCCGTAAGGAACTTGGAGGCCACCACCTCTATCCGGGGAGTGATCCGCTCGATATCCACCCCCACCCTGCCGGTGCCGCTGACAATGGCAGCAGCATATTCACCACAATGAGATATGGAAAAATGATATTTTTCACTGGCTAAGAACGGCTGCCGCGTATCAGCCACCCGGATCTCTTTCAAAGGGAAATCCTCAAAAAGAAAAGATAGCAGATACCGGCCCGCCAGATGCTGCAGACGCTTGAAAGGATGAGACACATCCCGTTTCAAAGGCACTTTTTCCAGAAAAAAGGATTCCGGCTCTTCAATATGCCAAATCCCTAGTTTTGTATCCAGGTTGATATTATGTTGATAAAAAAGGGGCATCTTTAAAATTATAACAGCATATTCGCAAACTTAACCAATTTCATCATGATCTTATCTGATAAGCGTATACTTGAGGAGATGAAAAAAGGCTCGATCAGGATCGACCCTTTCGATCGCGCCTGCCTGGGAAGTAATTCATACGACGTACACCTGGGTAAATGGCTCGCCACCTATAAGGATCATATACTGGATGCCAAAAAACACAACGAAATAGAATATTTCGAGATCCCCGAAGAAGGGTTCGTCCTGTACCCGCACGTCTTTTACCTGGGCGTCACCCACGAGTACACCGAAACCCATGCGCATGTCCCCTTCCTGGAAGGGAAATCCTCCACAGGACGCCTGGGCATCGACATACACGCAACGGCAGGAAAGGGAGACGTAGGCTTCTGCGGTAACTGGACCCTGGAGATCTCAGTGAAGCAGCCTGTAAAAATATATAAGGGCATGCCGGTAGGACAGCTGATCTACTTCCCCGTGGAAGGAGAGATCGAAGTGAAATACAACCAGAAAAAAGACGCCAAGTACAGCGGCCAGCCTGACAAACCCATCGAAAGCATGATGTGGAAGAACAAATTCTGACAGGCCGTCAGATAGCTTCCCAGCCATTCTTTTTCCCGTACGCCACCAGCCAGGCAATGACCTCATTATAGGTCCGCATACCCTGAGGCTGACGGTTAGCCCTCAGATAGCCTCCGTACAACCGCCGGACCAGGGGCTCGAAAGGGTTCTCATACCGCCGGTTGAACCGCTGCAGCTCCTTAAAATCCATCTTTACGGAAGGAGGCAGCCGCGCCTTTATAGGTTGCAGCATCATGGAGTCACGGAGATATAGCTCTCTTGCCGCATAGAGATAAAGATCAAAATAGACGGAATAACGGAATGACGGGTCCCCGGACTGCCGGGCAGCAAGATAACCCGCGAAATTGGCTTCATTTTCCTTTGCATATCCAAGCTGATGACCTATCTCATGACAGGTGGTATACGGCTGGACAAATACGGGCATGGTGGTATTCACCTGCGCTTCGCCTGTAAAAGGATTATAATACCCCCCGAAACCGAGATAATCTCCCAGGTAACCATAAAGCGAAGCCTTTACAGAGGAGGAAGGATAGGCAAACCGTGCATCGGCCGACGAAAGCGCCTTATAGCAGCCTATAGCCCCATTGAACAGCGTGCTCTTACGGGCCAGCACAGGCCTTTGCAAATGCGCAAGACTGTCCTCGGCATCCAGCTTTATGACCACGTGCCTCAGCAATGTATCCAGCTCGCCCGTAGAATAAGCCTGTACATTCAGCCGCAGCTGATAGGCAATGCCGCTTCTATCATAATTGAGCCCCCAGGACAGATTGAAATACACATACACCAGCAGCATCACGAAAATAGTATTGCCCAGCACCGCTTTAAAATAAGCCCGGCCTGCCTGCCGGCGCAGACATCGCCGAATAAGCTTTATCAGTCCATACAACAGCCCCACCCCTGCCAGCGTATAAAAGATATCCCCCACGCTGAAGGGCAGCCACCCGAACAACAGCCGCTGCACGCGGGCAATGACAGGATAAACACCGGTGGAATAATATTTTTCGACAGCGCTGGGGAAAAGGGAGAAGATCTTGATGCCGGCGGCAAGCACTATCAGGATTATCCAGGATAATTTCGATTTACCGAACATACTGCTAAAAATACTCCAAATATTACAGCATCCATGTTAAATTGCAAACTAAAGCAGGCCCATGAATATCGACTTTAACAAAAACGAGGATGTCATGAAAATGGCGCTCAGTCAGCTGAGAACGCGACTGGATAAGATCGCATTGGGCGGAGGAAAAAAGGCCGTCGAGCGGCAGCGGGAGAAGAATAAGCTCACGGCCCGCGAACGCATCGCCTATCTTCTGGATGAGGGAAGCCCTTTTATAGAGATCGGGGCCTTCGCAGGCTATGAGATGTACGATGAACAGGGAGGATGCCCCGCGGGTGGCACGGTAGCAGGCATCGGTTATGTCAGCGGCCGGCAATGTGTCATCGTAGCCAACGATCAGACGGTAAAAGCCGGCGCCTGGTTTCCCATTACGGGAAAAAAGAACCTGCGCATGCAGGAAATAGCCATGGAAAATAATCTTCCGGTGATCTATCTGGTGGACAGCGCAGGCGTCTATCTTCCTATGCAGGATGAGATCTTCCCGGATAAAGAGCATTTCGGCCGCATCTTCCGCAACAACGCCCGTATGAGCGCCATGGGCATCACCCAGATAGCCGCCGTCATGGGCGCCTGTGTGGCAGGCGGTGCTTACCTGCCCATCATGAGCGATGAGACCCTCATGGTGGAAGGGAATGGCTCTATTTTCCTGGCCGGCCCCTACCTGGTCAAAGCAGCCATCGGCGAAGACATCGACACGGAAACCCTGGGCGGCGCCGTTACCCACACGGAATTGTCAGGTATCGCCGATTATAAGTTCAAGACTGAGCAGGAATGCCTGGACCAGGTGAAAAAGATCATGAGCAAGCTGGGCGCACAGCCTCCTGCCATATTCCACAGAAAAAAGCCCGCTGCCCCACAAAAAAGTCCGGACGGGCTTTACGGCATCCTGCCGGAAGACCCTTCCAAATCTTACGACATGCTGGACATTATCCATCGTATCGTGGACGACTCGGCTTTTGAACAATTCAAGGAAGACTACGGAAAGACGATCCTTTGCGGATATGCGCGTATCGAAGGCTGGGCGGCAGGTATCGTGGCCAACCAGCGAAAGATCGTCCGCAATAAAAAGGGAGAGATGCAGATGGGCGGCGTCATCTACAATGACAGTGCGGATAAGGCTGCCCGCTTTATCATGAACTGCAACCAAAAGAAGATACCGTTGGTATTCCTGCAGGACGTTACTGGCTTTATGGTCGGGTCCCGCAGCGAACATGCCGGCATCATAAAGGACGGGGCCAAACTGGTGAATGCAGTGGCCAATTCCGTAGTGCCGAAGATCACCATTATCATCGGCAACTCTTATGGCGCAGGCAACTATGCCATGTGCGGCAAAGCCTACGACCCCCGTTTTATCTATGCCTGGCCCACGGCCCGCATCGCTGTCATGGGCGGAGAGCAGGCCGCCAAAACGCTCTTGCAGATACAGGTCAGCGCCCTGAAAAGCAAAGGAAAGGAGATCGACCCGGCCGAGGAAAAGAAATTATTGGATGAGATAAAAGGCCGTTACGAAAAACAGACCACGCCTTACTATGCCGCCGCACGGCTGTGGGTAGACGCCATCATCGACCCCGCGGACACACGTAAGGTTATCGCTGAAGGATTACAGGCGGCATCGCATAACACAGAGCTGCCTGTGTTCAGCACAGGCGTAATACAGGTGTAATATCATTATGACAAACAACGAACTGACCATGTATACGGACGGGGCATCCCGTGGCAATCCCGGACCGGGAGGCTATGGGGCCATCCTGTTCTGGGGAGGCCACAAAAAAGAGCTGTCGCAGGGATACAAACGTACCACCAACAATCGTATGGAGCTGATGGCCGTGATCGCCGGTCTCCGGGCCCTTAAAAGAGAGGGGCTCAGGATCACCATTTATTCCGATAGTCAATATGTGGTAAAGGCCTGGGAACAGGGATGGCTGAAGAACTGGATCTCCACCAACTTCAAGGGAGGTAAAAAGAACAAAGACCTCTGGCTGCAGTTCTATGAGCTGGCTAAAAAGAACACCGTCCGCTTTGTCTGGGTAAGAGGACATGCGGACAATCCGTATAACAACCGGTGCGATGAGCTGGCTACGACGGCAGCCGATGGAGGTAATTTGCTGGTGGACGAAGGGTTCGAAGAGGGAGACTAATCCATTCGATAGATCACTGCATCCGCCGGCGGTATCACGACAGTCAGCACGCCCGCGAACCCCATAACATTGCCCGAGAAGAGCTCTTTCAGCTCGCCATGATGTTTTATACCCCACCGGTCCGCGCGGATAGTATACTCCATCGCCTTATCACCGTAATTGACGATCGCCAGATAGGTACGCCTGCCCTCTCTCCGTACAAAGAAATTTCCCGGCTGATCCCCTGTGTTACCTTCGATGGGTATGAAAGGCCGGCCCGTACGCGCAATATTCAGCAGGTCCTGATTTTGTAGTAACGTTTGTGCCGTAACATGCCATACCCCCGGGACCGAATGATCATCCCCCGTGATCAACGTTCCTGTAACAAGTGCAGAGGTCAGCCTGGCCCTGTTCATGCCGGCAGGTTCCGCTTTGAAAACGATATGGTCGGCATCGATATACTCATATAATTTTCCCAGCCACCAGCCGTATGTCGTGCTGTTCAGCGTATAACCGGTCTCGTCGATTTTGCTGTAGGCATCACAGGCGATACGGCGCATATGTACGTACGGGGCCGTTATGATATTAGGTGAGATGGCAGCATAGATAAGCATTTGCCCGTTGATGGCCGAGACAAGCTTTTCCATCCCATAGTGAAACGCCTGCACGCCTGTGTGAATGCTGTTGTAATAATGGTCCGCTTCCAGCGCCGCATGACCAAGGAAATCGATCTTGATCATTTTAAACCCGCACTCCTTGAACTTCCCTATGATAAAGTTGATACGGGCGATCGTTCCGGGATGAGTAGGGTCCAGGGCCCTGGCGCCATCCAGGTCTATGTACCTGCCATTCTGAGTGATCCAGCAATCCTGGTAGTTGTAGTCCGATCCTTCCATTTTCCGGGGAGATTTCCCCCAATCCACAAAAGGCGCCCAGTAGATGCCCGGTCTGAACCCCTTGTTCTCACAATAGTCACAGAACTCTTTCAGCCGGCTATAGTCCTCGCCCTGGCGTAACATATCCCAGTACGAGTCGATGTCTATATATAAAGTACTATCATTGGTGCGAAAGCGTTCACAGGAGTCGTGGAAGAAATCCACCACAGCCTTCAGCTTAGGTAAAGTTACCTTATCCTGCATGGCACCCCAGCTGTTCCAGCCGAATGGAGTTGGCTTTGTCCACATTGGAACCATATGTGGCTGCCATTGATCATTCATGGCATAGGTTTCCAACCCCTTCCGCCAATCATCAAACCAACCGATCATGATGATAGGGCTCATGCAATAGCCGGGTATCCGTGGGGTCACCATCCCATGCTCTTTTATATCGTGCGTATAGGTTTTGTCCGTATAACCGCCAAATGCCGACAGGTGCGAAAGCCTTCCGGCTCCTTCTCCTTTCACCCGGATGCCCGATTTCCAGTCCAGCTGCATCAATGCTCCTACGATCAGGCCGTGCCTGCTGTCATTGCTGTACAACGCGGTAACTTCCGAGCTGGTAAAGTCTGCCGATGCCAGAGGTACGGCATTATACCTCACCCAGGCGTCATTGTCAAAAGGCGCCAGCAATGCCCTGTCATCTCCTTCTTCATGCAGGTCCGCCTGCCCGCAGGTCAGCGGGGACATATAATTGCTGCCTGCAGCCTTTATCCATACTTCCGTACCAAAAACCTTTTTCTTTTTATCCACGTAGAATACCTGCTGCATTTCCGGACGTCCCGGGCCTGATGAGGTGACGGTATAGGCTTTGCGTCCCTGAACACGAAAAAAGGACCACTTATGCGACGTATAGGAAATACTGCTGTCCATACGATCGCCGGTGCGGCAGACAGCATAGGCTCCCTTTATCACAGTCCGGCCCCTGAAGATCAGGTCGTAAGTCCCTTTGCTGAGATCGTACTGAAAATGATTGTCTTTGCCAAACGAGAGTACCTTCACCTGCGCACGGACAGCCAGTGTGGCCATACACAGCAATGGAATGAGCAATGCTTTTCCTTTCATATTTTTAGCCTTGCGGAACTGAGGCCCTGTACAATGTGGCGTCCAGATCTGACCGTAAATGCAGCTTTGCCTTGTCAAAAGCGATAAAAGCCTCACCGGTGCTCCGGGAGAAAGCCTCTCCGTCTTCTACCACAACCTTTCCTTCCAGCACCAGGAATATCTCCACTGAATGGGATTGTATGGTAACTATCTCTCCGGCCTGCAGGCTGATCTTGCTCAGCTCGAAATCAGGGGCCGGCGTCTTATAGATGACGATATGTCCAGGCGTATCGTCCACCCGGATGATACGGGGATAGGTAGCTTCAAAACGGACATGCTTCAGCAGTTCGGGCACATCGACATGTTTGGGAGTAAGCCCGCCCCGCAGCACATTGTCCGAGTTGGCCATGATCTCTACATTTTGTCCTTCCAGGTAAGCATGCGGCAAGCCGGCATCCTGAAAAAGAGCCTCTCCCGGCAGCACATTCACCAGGTTGAAAAAATAGATGGAAAAGATACCCCTGTCGATCTTTTCTCCTTCATTATAAGTAAGAGCAGCGCGGGCGGCCCAGAAATCCTCCTCATGTTTGCGCAACCGTTGTCCCTTATATAAGGGGACGATCCTGTCCAGAAGAGGTTGCAGAACAGCATTCACTTCCTGCTGCGGCATCTCCATGACCTTCCTGTATAATCCCTTATACCCCTCCACGGAAAAGACGGGCTGCAGGAACTTCAGCTCGGGGACAGATGCAAGTATCCGTATCAGCTCTTCTTCCGGCTTGAACCCATGCAGCAGCCAGAAGTCGCTAAGGGCCAGCATCAGCTCCGGCTTATGATTATCGTCCTTATAATTACGGTTGCCGGCGGTAATCGCAATACCTTTCTCGTTCTCTGCGGCAAACTCCAGCTCCGCATTCTTCTTGGTAGGATGCACCTGTATGGACAGCATATCCTTTACATCCAATATTTTCAACAGGTAAGGCAGCCTGCCGAAACGTTTGGCCACCGTTGCACCCAGTATGCTGTCCGGTTGCTCCCGGATATACTCGTTCAGCCTGGAAGGCGTCGCACCCTCCAGCTCTGAAGGCCCATTCTCATGGGCACCAAGCCAGTATTCCGCAAATGGCTTGTTCTCCGGATTGGCCACGGACAACAGCTTTGATATGAACGTGGTGCCGCCCCAGGCATATTGCTGTATCTTTCCCTTTAGCTTAAAAACATTTTTTCCCTGCTGCATGAATAAAATTATTTTGCAAATAAAAGGAAAAAAAACATGGCCCGGCACAATGATCTCGGAAAGTGGGGTGAGTCGCTGGCAGCCGGGTGGCTAAAGGATAAAGGGTTCCTGATCCTGCACACGAATTGGCGGTACGGACGCAGCGAACTGGACATTATCGCCACCCATAAAGATATTTATCATTTTATAGAGGTCAAGTGCCGCCAGGGAGACAGGTACGGTTTCCCCGAAGAAGGGGTAAGCAGATCCAAGCTTCGCAGCATTATGAGGGGGGCGGCGCACTGGCTTTATGAAAAACGGATACCCAGCGGAAAAAGAGTGCAATATGACATACTGGCGATACAGCTAAAAAAAGGACAGACACCGGAATACCGGCTATTTGAGGACGTCTCCCTTTAGCTTTTCCTGCATGTATTCAACCAAACGGTAGGTGGCAGGACAATATTCGATGTTCTGCTTGTACATATGTAAATACTCCACCATTTTCTTTTTGGTGTGATGGGGAAATCCGGCACAATCCCGGGGACGAACAGCATAGATATCACACATATTGGTCTTCAGGTCCAGGAACTGGCAAGGCTGCTGCTTATTCATCCAGTCCCCCGTCTTGTCCTTGTACAGCCATTTTTCACGAAAAGCTTTCTCCGTCATGCCCAGATGAGCTGAGATACGCTTCACATCCTTTTTTGTATAAGTGGGAGACATGGTCTTGCAGCAATTGGCGCAATCCAGACAGTCGGTCCGGCCCCAGCTATGCGCGTCGGCTTCCTCCTTCAATTGCTCCAGGCCCCGTGGAGGATAGTTCTCCAGGCTCGACAGAAAACGCTTTACCTTTCTTTTATTGTGGCGGACTATCTGCCGGAAGCTGCGTAGGTTGACGGTTGCCATACGTGATATTTAAAAAAAGCAAATATGCCGCAAAGGCGTCATGCTACAAAGAAAATTTTCGGGTTTGTCCATTAAAGTTTAAACTTGCCGGATGTGGGAATCCTATAAGAAAGGATATAAGGCATGGCTGCAGCTGGAGAAGTCCCTCTCTGAAAATTCCGTGGAAGCTTACCTGCGGGACATAGACAAGCTGACGCAATTCCTCCAGGCGGTCCAATCTCCCAAAACACCCCAAACCGTAGAATTGAAAGACCTGCAGGCCTTTTTGCAGTGGATAGGTCAGCTGGGCCTCGAGCCTGCCTCCCAGGCCCGGATACTCTCCGGCATCCGCGGCTTTTATAAATATTGCTATATTGAACAGATAGTAAAGAACGACCCCACAACCCTGCTGGAATCACCAAGGCAGAGACGGGCCCTCCCGGATGTCCTCAGCTTTGAGGAAATAGAGGCCATCATCGGGCG
>DASZVM010000675.1:0-3553 GCA_035547295.1 Puia sp.
TTTTTGGGTACTAGCCTATATAATTAGAACAAAATATGGACCATAGAGTTCTGATTTCCACTTTCGACTTCGGGAAATAGTCTGCCGGCCAAAAACCCCGGTCCAAATGCAAAAATCCGTAAAATTTCCCGAACTTTCGAGTCCTCCCATCTTCCGGAAAAGCTATTTCTCCGTTATTTCCCGTATTGGCTTCCCTACCGCCCCGTTTGGCATCTGAATATGAAGAAGGGCTGACACAGTTGGAGCGATGTCTGTCATATTGACCGGAGAATTGGTATGTCCCTGTTTTATTCCCCAACCCATGAATACCAAAGGAATATGCGTATCGTAAGGGTTCCAGGTCCCGTGGGTGGTCCCCGTTTTTCCATAAGCTTCAAACCATCCCGCGGCCAGCACGAGCTGAACAGCCCCGCTCCGCCGGAAATTATATCCATTGACGATCATAGTCTTCAGGGGCTCCGGAACAGGCGCTTCCCCGACCCTATCCACATCCACGGCAAAAGAGATACCCGGCTGACGCCGGGCATATTCCACCGACAGCCGCCTGATCGCATCATAATCCAGGTGGTTCGCATCTATCTTCCCCAGATCGAAGTTCAGCTGATAGTTCATACCGCTGCGGATCAGCTTGTCCACGCCAAACCTGGCCGCCAGCAGCTTGTTCAGCGTATCCACCAAAGGCTGGGCATTCCAGAAGTCTGCCGGCAGCTTATGCTCCTGCATATAGCTGACGGCATGTGCCGCCCCATGATCCGCCGTAAGGAACACCAGGTAATTCCCTTTCCCCAGACGGCCATCCAGGTAAGTAAAGAGCTTCCCCAGGTCCTGGTCCAGCCGTAAATAGGTGTCCTCCGCTTCTATGGAATTAGGACCGAACATATGCCCCACATAGTCGGTGGATGCACAATTGATCGTAAGGAAGTCCGTAGCCGGCCCGCTGCCCAGCTGATACCCCTCCACCGCCTGCCGGGCAAAATCCAGCGTAAGCGTATTGCCAAATGGGGTCGGTCTGAATGTACCCCTGCTCTTTTTATAGGCTTCTTCTATATGATGGGGAAAAGTCGGGCTCGTCTCCCCGGGATATCTTCCTTCCCAGACCTGGTTGTCATCATCGCTGTTCTTATAGGTATCGATAGGACGCAGCGTGTTCCACCCGTTCTGTATCAGCTTTTCTATAGGCCGGGTCTTGTTAAAGGCATCCACCCACGCCGGCAGCTCCTGCATATAATAAGAGCTGGTAACAAAGTTACCCGTCGCGTCATCCAGCCAGAAGGCCGCATTGGCCGCATGCCCTGCCGGCAGGATAGAAGCCCGGTCCTTTAAGGACACGCCCACCACTTTCGATTGGAAATTGCTGGCCAGCCGCAGCTCATCCGTCACCGTGGACACCAGCAGGTTGCGGGGCGACATCTTACCCGAAGCATTATTCGCCCCCACCGTACGGACCGTGCTGTCATCCGTACAATACACCTCCTTCCCCGACAGCTGCTCGATCCATTCATTCCCCGAGATCCCATCCACTGCAGGCACGGAGCCGGTGAACACACAGGTATGACCCACTGCCGTGAACGAAGGCAGGTAATTGATCAGCGTGTTCTCACAGGTAAACCCCTCTCCCAGCATCCGTCTGAATCCGTCCGTACCATACCGGTCATAGTACCTGTACAGATAATCCCAGCGCATCTGGTCCACAACGATCCCCACTACCAGCTTCGGCCTTGAGAGACCCGGCTTTTGCACAGCCACCCCGGCAGACTGACCGCTCCTGCGTGTCTGACCAAATGAAAGAACAGTCAAAAAAACAGATCCGATCAACAATAAATTCTTGTGATACATGTAGATAAGTTTTATTTTCCGCCCATCGGCAGACGCGCAAAAGTATCGAATTCGCCGATTTGGCGTCACTCATACCTTCAAATCCTTTAAATTTGCGGAAATACCAGCGAAACTTAATAAATCCATAATATGGCAGATATCTTCGATAAGTTAGTGAAGCATAACGGCCCTATCGGCCAGCACAGAGAAAGAGCACATGGATATTTCGCTTTTCCCAAACTGGAAGGAGAGATTGGCAGCAGGATGATCTTCCGCGGAAAAGAAAAGATCGTTTGGAGCCTGAACAACTACCTCGGCCTGGCCAATCACCCTGAGATCCGTAAGGTCGACGCGGAAGCAGCCGCAAAATTCGGTATGGCAGCCCCCATGGGAGCCCGTATGATGAGTGGTAACAGCAACTACCACGAACAGCTGGAAAGAGAGCTGGCGGAATTCGAGGGAAAAGAGGATGCGACCCTGTTCAATTATGGTTATCAGGGTATCATGAGCGCCATCGATGCCATCTGCGGTCGTCATGACGTCATCGTATACGACGCCGAAAGCCACGCCTGCATCATCGACGGTCTTCGCCTCCATCCCGGACATCGCTACGTATTCAAACATAATGATGTGGAAGACTGTGAGAAACAGCTTCAGCGCGCCACTGCCCTCATCGAAAAACAAAATGCCGGCGGCATCCTTGTGATCTCCGAAGGCGTCTTCGGCATGGCCGGCGACCAGGGCAAACTGAAAGAGATCGCCGCCCTGAAAAAGAACTACGAATTCCGCTTCCTGGTAGACGACGCTCACGGTTTTGGCACCCTGGGAAAAACAGGCGCGGGTGCAGGAGAGGAGCAAGGCGTACAGGATGACATCGATCTGTACTTCTCCACCTTTGCAAAATCCATGGCCTCCATCGGCGGCTTTATGGCAGGAGACAAGGCCATCATCGATTATATCCGCTATAACACCCGCAGCCAGATCTTTGCAAAAAGCCTCCCCATGCCCATCACCATCGGCAACCTTAAAAGGCTCGAGCTGCTGAAGACAAAACCCGAATTGCGTAAAAATCTGTGGAATGTAGTGAACAAGCTGCAAAAAGGGCTGAAGGACAGCGGCTTCGACATAGGTCAAACCAATTCTGCCGTAACACCCGTATATATGAAAGGAGACGTTCCCGAAGCCACCGCAATGGTAATGGACCTCCGGGAAAATTATAATATATTCTGCTCCATCGTAGTATATCCTGTTATCCCCAAAGGACACATCATCTACAGGCTGGTGCCCACCTCTGTTCATACCGACGAGGACATCGAGCTCACGCTAAAAGCTTTCCGCGAAACAAAAAAGAAGCTGGACGCCGGAGACTATAAGGTAGCAGCCATCCCCGATATGGCCGAAGCATAATTAATACAAACTTCATAATAAGACCGGTCCAAGTGACCGGTTTTTTTGTCCTAATTAGTAACTCTTATAAATAAGTACATAAAAAAAGCCCCGCAATGCGGGGCTGCACTAATCAAATACCATTAACCATTAAACCTTATCCTATGAAAAAACAAATATAAGACGTTCACGCTGAAATCGTGGTTGCCGTCCCCTTATTTTTTTTACCCAGACACCATTATATTGATCGGCGTCAAGTGATTTTAACCGATTTCATCCTTTATAAGTATTCGTTGTACCTACAGGGGCTAAAACGTTATAGTGCGGGATGACCTAAAAAGGTAATCGCTTT
>DASZVM010000676.1:0-3609 GCA_035547295.1 Puia sp.
CGACAATGTTCTGCCTGGTCTCGCCCTTGTACACCATGGGTTGAAAATACATTTCCCCTTTCCAGGCAATCACTTCCATGCTTACCTCCGAACCCGGCAGGAAGGGCTCCGCAAAAAGCCCTTTTTCAAAATTCCGGGTGACATGTCGTTTTAACTCGTCAACATTGTGGACGATCCGCACGCCCATACCTGTATAGCTTTTCCGTTCCTTGATGATCAACGGAAACCCAAGGTCCCGCAGCAACTCCCCCACACCCTCGATGGTCTCGATAGCCCTTCCCGGTGTAACAGGGATATGATGATGCGCGAGGATCTCTTTTGTCAGCCACTTATCGAACGTGCATTCCATCGTGGCGGAAGAATTGGCAACGATATTCACGGGTATATTCCTCGTTTGGATATGGTCCTTTACCAGGCTGTCCCTTACCCCCTCCGGTTCCAGGAGGGAAATGGGCAATATGCCCCGTACATCCTCGGATATCATGAGCCGGATGACGTCGAAGTACGACAGGTTGCCGCAAGTACGGATATCCATCGTTCCTTCCGCCTCTTCAAGGGGCAGCCAGCTGTTGTAGCTTTTTGTCTGTACGAATATGGGCTGCCAGCCGGAGGCCGCGCATTCCTTTGCGATATCATTGATGCCGTCTGTCTCTATCACCAGTAACTTTTCCATAAACATTTGTATTACTCAATAACGTATTTTAAACATTTTTCCGCCTCGAGCAGGTGCTCCCTGACTTCCTGGTAGCTTCTTCCCGCAATAGTGATATATGCGAGTCTGTTCGTCCTGCCTTTTGGCGGTCTGGCAATAAATTCGTCCTTTCTGCCAAAGATCCTTTTGGTGATGATCCCGGGTATCCGGCGCAGACCTTCCTCATCAAACGCCGCCTCTTTGAGAACCCCTTCCCTATCCGCCTGGATAAATCTGATCCCCGCCACCTTGTTCCGTGTTTGCCGCAGGACCAGGTTCTCATTCAGCCCGCTCCTGAACACATAACCATAAGGGTCATATCCCTTTGACAGGCTGACCAGCGTGGGAATGGCATCCCCTCCCAGCCTGGAAGCCACTTCCATAATATACACTCCCCTGGTGGTGATCCTTGCCTCCATATGGACGCCGCCATATTGTATATTCAATGCCTCCACGGCCCTGATCCCTGCGTCATTAACCGATGCTTCCACTTCTTCGGGCAACTGCGCGGGATGGATATGCATGATCTCGTTGAAAAAAGGCTCCTCTTCCGTCATCTTTTCCGTGATCCCCATGATATGCAGCCTGCCCGCCGAAACAACAGCCTCCCAGCTTATCTCGGGTCCGGAAACATACTCTTCCACCAATAATTCCGAAAAGCACGTCTTGGCTATCCGTTTGTTATCCTCCATCATCGCCTCATACAACGTCTTAAAGTCCCGCTCGCCTTCCAGTTTGAGGACACCTTCGCTGGCCATGCCGTCCAGGGGCTTGACCACACAGGGGAATCCTATCTCCCGTACCGCGGACACAAATCCCTCATAGCTGCCGACCTTTATAAATGCGGGGACATTCAGACCCTTTGCCGCCAGCGCTCTTCGCATGGCATACTTGTTCCTTGTCAGGAATGCCGTCTCCTCGGAATTGCCGTTGAGACCAAACCTTCTCGTGATCCTGGCCGCCAGCTCCACATACTCCTCGAAAAAGTTGATAATGGCCGAAAAAGGACGTTCGGCAAAACAGGCGTCCAGCGCCTTGAAAAAGGGCCCGTCCTCGTCCTTGTAATGCTCGGGATGAGGGATATATATCACGTTCCTGATAAATGGATAGTTCTCCAGCTCCTCTTTTTTTACATTCCCGGCGATGGTTATCTCCATATCGGTATGCTGTATCACCTTCATCAGGGCTGCAAAGGTCTCTTCAAATTGTTTAAACGGCATGAGCGCCACAAGATGCTTCATTTTTTAACCTTTTTAAATAAACAATAAACTTTTTACGCTGCCTGCTCCTCCCATTTAAAGGTGGTCACGGATACCACGGTCGCAACCACCAGGATGACAGCAAGTATCGAATAATCGGAAAGATTTTCCTGAAAGGACGCGCTGTAATTCACCACATTCCGTATGGCCCTGGCAAAATAGGTCAGGGGATGCCCCACGGAGAACCACCGCAGTATCTTCGGCAGGGATTCCGTCGGGAGAAAGATCCCGCATAGGAACGAGGCGGGGAAGTTCAGGAACCGGATGATATTATTCCCAGAGTCCACGCTCGGTACGAGGTTGGCGATGACGATGCCCAGCACCAGGAATAAGAGACCGCACCCCCCGATCAGCATGGCAATCTGCCAATAGTTCCCCGAAAAAGTATAGCCAAACACCAGCCAGGCGATAAGGATATACAGTATCACCTGCAGGAATAGCAGCAGCAGATAGCTGATGACAAACCCTGTGAGGAATTCATACTTTTTCAGCGGGGTGATCTTAAGTCTCTTCAGCACATCCGCTTTTCTAAAGAATAGCAGGGACGATGCGCCTGTGAATGCCAGCCCCATGATGGAGAACACCAGCACGGCGGGGAAAATGAACTTAAAATAGTCCAGGTTCCGGGATTGTATCATCTCGGTGCCGATCCTGATCTCGCCGATCAGTCTGCTGGAATAGACATTCGTATGAAGTACGGTCATTTGAAGCCCGGGCTCCAGCATCTTTATCCAGAACACCTTTCCCGAATTGCCATAGAGATTGATCTGATCCTCGCCCGGCTTGTGTGTGAAAGAAGAGTCCTTCAGCGATTCAAAAGATCTGTTTATCCGTATCCCGGCAACGAGGTCTCCCTTCCGGATGCCTTCCGTCAAACCAATCGTATCATTATAAGATCTAACCTTCAAATTCGGTATTTGCTGAAGCACACCCACAAACTCGTGGGAGAAATCGGAATTCAATGTATCATACACCCCCACCGTCCCGGTCTCGTCGAATCTGTTGTTGACGAACAGCCCCAGCATGATCATCAAAAAAGCGTTGAAAAAGAAGCTGAAAAAAAGGTTCAGCTTGTCCCGCATGAACAGGATAAAAAAGACCCTTGCGATCTCTATGATATTTCTCATGCCGCACCTCCTTCCTGGTTGATCCCCGAAGAGGTATACATCATAAAGACATCTTCAAGGCTCGATGACCTCACGGATACATTATGCACCTTTTTACCCTTCGTTTTGATCCAGTGAAAAAATTCGTTTAATGCCGACCCGAGTTCGTAGGTGTACAGGTAGAACTGACCGTCAACCGTCTTTACCTTCCATCTGTCCTGCAGCTCGATCAGCTCATATTCCGTAAGATCGTTCAGCCCGTCGATGACGATGGCCTTTTCGTTGTCCAGCCCCCTGATAAGATTATCAGGCGTATCATAAGCGGCGATCTTATGATCGTACAGGATAAGTATCTTGTCGCAAAGCTCCTGGGCCTCTTCGAGATAATGCGTCGTGATCAGGATAGTGACCCCGGCGGCTTTCAGCTCCTCGATGATGGACCATAGCTTCCGCCGGGCGATGGGGTCCAATCCGGTGGTGGGCTCATCCAAAAAAAGGATCTTTGGCTTGTTCAGGATAGCCAGACAGAGATTGAACCGCTGATACTGCCCCC
>DASZVM010000677.1:0-5633 GCA_035547295.1 Puia sp.
GGGGCAAGAAAGCAGGGGCCAGGTCGTCCAAAGAAACGCCCGAATTGCTCAGGCCTACCACCATGCGTGGCCGCCGGACCCTGCTCAATCCTACGGATGAGACCCAGGTAAGGCCGGTTGCCGGTCATCAGCTCACGTTCAACCATCTCAGCAAGGTGTTCTGGCCAAAAGAAAAATATACCAAACGGGACCTGTTGAATTATTACTACCAGGCAGCCCCCTACATACTCCCCTACCTGAAAGACAGACCGCAATCCCTCAACCGATACCCCAATGGCATCGCGGGAAAGAGCTTTTACCAGAAGGATGTTACAGCCACGGCGCCGGAATGGGTAAAACAGTTCCCCTATCATACCTCGATAGGAGAAGATAAGAATTTCCTCGTCGTGGAAGATGAGGCCAGCCTGCTCTGGATGGCGAACCTGGGCGCCATCGAGATGAACCCCTGGAACAGCACGATCCAAAAGCCGGATAACCCCGACTGGTGCATCATAGACATCGATCCCACCGAAAAGAACACCTTTGAGCAGGTGATACGCATCGCACAGGTTACGAAGGAAGTATTGGACGACCTGGGCGTACCCGGCTATTGCAAGACCTCCGGCTCCACGGGTATCCATATCTATATACCCATGGGAGCAAAATACGTTTATGACGAATGCCAGCTGTTCGGCAAGCTGATAGCGACCCGGGTACACGAAACGCTGCCGGAATTCACCAGCATCGAACGTCTGACAAAAAACCGAAGGGGGAAAGTCTACGTCGACTATCTGCAAAACAGACCCAAGGCTACGCTGGCCGCGCCCTATGCCGTCCGTCCAAAACCAGGAGCTACCGTCTCCATGCCCCTGTATTGGGAAGAAGTAAAAAAAGGGCTGAAGATGTCCCATTTCACCATTGCCAATGCAATGGCCAGGGTCAAAGCCGAAGGTGATCTCTTCAAACCCGTATTGGGTAAAGGCATCAATGTGGAAAAGATCTTAGAGGAGATCAACCGCCGTCATCCGGCTGAACGATGATATAAGCGATCTTGGGATATTGCTGTCTGATACGCTGCTTGATGGCAATGATCCTGTCGTCGAGCTCACCCACCGTGATCTCTGGTTTGAAAGACAGCAGGATCACCAGCAGCACTTCATCGGGCGACTGGTAGATGGAAAAGATACGGGGTACGGAAACCACGCTGCCATCTTTTTTTACAAGATCGACGATGGCTTTTTCCGTTTCTGCCGAAACACCTTCCCCGATGATCAGGCTTCGGCTTTCCCTGGCCAGCAAGGCAGATGCAGCCGTCAGGATACATCCTACCAGCAGGGAAGCCACTCCATCGAGATACGGGTTGTCCGTCATATGCCCTATGATAAGACAGATGAGCACAGTGGCCACACCGATCACTGCCGCACCATCCTCAAAAAGCACCATAAAGGCACCCGGGTCCTTGCTTCGTCTGACGGCATCCCATAAGGACACATCCCCCTTTATCTCCGTTTTCCTGAAATAACGAAACGCAATGACAAAAGAAATACCTTCGAACACCAGCGAAAAGACCAGCACGATATAATTCCAATGCAATGGGCCCGTCATAGCCGGCGTTTTCACATGCACATAACCCTGATAAAACGATACTCCTGCGCCAAGCGCGAAGATGAGGATGGACACGATAAACGACCAGAAGTATAATTCCCTTCCATAACCGAAAGGGTGATGTTTGTCCCTTTCTTTATTGCTGCTATAGATCCCATACAGCAGCAAAAGCTCGTTTACGGTATCCACCAGCGAATGCACGCCTTCCGCGATCATGGCCGCGCTGCCGCTGATCCCGCCCGCAATGAACTTGACGGTGGCAATAGCTACATTGGCAGCCAGGGCTGCATATATGGATATTTTCGATCTCTCCATTGTAGAACAATGACAACAGTGCGCATTATTTTCCCCAGTCTATTTTTTTATCACGCTGATATTACCGCTTCTCTCTATAATTATTTCTTTTACCTCTTCAAAGCTTTGCTGTCTGGTCTGGATCCGCAAGCTCTCCTCTATATCTTTCATACTGATGCGGCTGCGTCTCATGTTCTTTTCGTTGAATTTCCCATCAGCATACAAGGATCCCTTCTCGCCCTTGACCCATCTTCCGATGGTATCATTATACAGGCTTAGCCATGCCAGTACCCAATGCACCAGCACAAGGACAAAACAACCGACGACAGTAGGGATATACGGGGAAGCGCCCACTACGGCCCTGCTCAATACAGAACCCAGCAGGATCATGATAACATTGTCAAATGCGGACCGTTTGCCGAATGTCCTGATCCCCGCGATACGTATCTGCGCCAGGGCGACAAAAAAGGTCACCACGGCCCGGCTGCTCATTTGCAGAGAGTTGAGATCGGACCCTTCTCCAAATATTGTTTTTATCCATTCCATGGCCGATAGCAGTTTAAAAGAAGCAGGTCACAAATATTGGCCCGTTTTTTTAACAATAAAATAATAAACGCATCATATGAATTGTTTTGACGTGGTCATTGAAACCCCGAAGGGCAGTGCGCAGAAATACGATTATGACGAGGACACCCATTTCTTCAAGCTAAAAAAGATACTTCCGTCCGGCATGGTATTCCCTTATGACTTTGGGTTCATCCCGGATACAAAGGGGCAGGACGGCGACCCCCTGGATGTCATCGTCATTTCCGAATTCCAAAGCTTTCCCGGCTGCATGATGAAATGCAGGGTCATCGGGGGCATCAAGGCAGAACAGTCGAAGGACAAAGGGAAAAAGCAAAAGATCCGCAACGACCGATTCCTGGCCATTCCCGATTGTTCCAGTATTTTTGAAAAAGTAAAGACCATTTCTGATCTGCCGGAGGACATCACTACACAGCTTGAGCAGTTCTTCGTCGACTACAACAAGATGGAAGGAAAAGAATTCAAAGCTTTGAAAAAAATGGAAGCCAAGGAGGCCAAAAAATTAATTACTAACAAAAATTAAATTCTATGGCAAAGTATTCAAAAAAGGCCGGCAAGAAAGTAGAAAAGGCCATGCATGAAAAGAAAAAAGGCACATTGAAGAGCGGAAGGAGCGGCAAAAAGGTAAAGAGCCGCAAGCAGGCCATCGCCATCGGGCTTTCCGAAGCCCGGAGATCAGGGGCGAAAGTGCCGAAAAAGAAAAGCGCAGCCAGGAAGAAAGCCGCCCCGAAGAAAAAGAGCGCCGCCAAAAAGAAGTCTTCTCCCAGGAAAAAAAGCGCCGCCAAAAAGAAGAGATCCTGATGGGACTTCCCCTGGCCGGATAATTGATCAGATAGGGTTATGAAAAAGATCCTCTTTCCGGCGTAAATTCATCATTTCCGAAGAAGAAACGATCTCACCGGACGATCTGCCGGAGAAGCTCAGGCAGTATACTTCGTTGTGATATAAGAAAGGATATGTTTCTTTGACGCCTCCATGTCGCTGATCCTTTCCGCCTCCTCCCCTGCTTTGGCCAGCTCCTCATCATGAACGGAATCCCTGAACCAGCGTGAAAAATCCTTCCGGTGCAGATGGAACAGCCAGGTCTCCGCATCGATGCCTTCCGCGATATGGGCAAAAAGCATCAGGTTATTGGCCTTAAGATGCATCTTATTGCCAGGCCCCGTAAAAATAAAGCTGTTATAGCTCATATCGCCCTGGGCATACTTCTTCTTATGCCGCTGCTGCAGCTGCACCGGCAGATTGAACCTCGCTTTATAGGCAGAAGGACTGCTGTCCCTGTCCCATACCGTTATCTCATTCTCCGACAGGGAAGGAATATTGGAAGGCATCGGCAGCTGAAGTTTCTCGCAAAATTGCTGAAAAGGATATGCCGAGTCCTTTCCGATGGCCATCACGGTGCTCACCCTTGAAAGGGAGGTCACGCTCAGCGCATGAGGAGACGTGCTGATGATGATAAAATTGTTGAATTCTTCCGGCAGCCTGTCAGCCAGGTTCTCAGCCTGCTCCGGCACCAGGTGATGCGCCTCATCCAGCAGCAGCCAGTGCGGATGGCCATACTCCTTGCGAAGGTCCAGGAACATGGAAAGGAATTTCCCAAAGAACTCAGGACGATCGGCCAACGGGATAGCCAGGGTACAGACTACAACATTCTGTCCGGGTTCCTGCAGCAGATGAGCGATCTCTTCGATAGGCGGCGACACCTGGTCATTGCCGATGATGACAGCACCCGGCAGCTGCAGATAATCCCCTTCCGGATCTATCAGACAGAACTGATAATCCTGCTTCACCATACTCTCGACGATGGAAAGGGTAAAAGTAGTCTTCCCGCTGCCCGAAGCGCCTGCCAATAAGATCCCCTTCCTGTATGGGCTGATATAAAAGGGGCTCCCATCTTCCCGTTCGCCGAGATGCAGGTAATGTCTTGTAAGCTTTGTATCCAACCCGCTGAGGTCCGTAGCCAGCAGGGCCTGTATCAGTTGGGACACGCCCAGCCCATGCCCCCCGTCCGTCACCCAATCCGCCAGCGACTTCAGACCCGGCAAGGCATTGGCCACAGCCACCGCACATTCTGCAGCCTGCAGCAGGGCGCCGTCGTTCTCAGCATCCCCGATGGCCACTGCATTGTGAAGGGAAAGATGGATGGAATGCAAAAGTTTCAAAAGACCCGTAGCCTTGTTCACACCGGGGGGCAGTATCATGACCGCACCTTTGTTAAAGATCACCTGTCTTTCGCTGCCGGATGCCTTTATCACATCCAGCACTGTCTTCTCATGGGGTTCCCAGGTGGCGATGATCACCTTTCCGACAGATATCGGATGTACTCCCCGTTCAACCAATGCCCGGACAAAGGATTCGTCAGGCGGCGGACCTAACAATTGCTCCTTCCCCGTTGCCGGCTCGTGGATCAACGCGCCATTCTCCGCAACGATAAAATCCATGATCTTGTAGTCCGGGAACACTTCCACCAGGTCCTTCATCTCCCGGCCCGTCACCAGCACGAGACGGCGTCCCGAGGCCTTTAATGCCTGCAGCTCATGTAATATTTCCTCTGTCACCCGGCCCTGGGTGGCCAGTGTCCCGTCATAATCCGTTGCAAGTACCAGATATCGCATGTTTAACAGAAAATAAAAACCGTGCCGTGGCAAAAATTTTGCGTGCTTTCCATGAGTTAAATTTTAATTTATGAGCAAACAGGTAGGTGACTTTATCGTGGAAAGATTGATCTCCTGGGGTGTACGACGCATTTATGGGTATCCCGGCGACGGGATCAACGGAGTCATCGGGGCCCTGGGGCGGGCAGCTGATGAGATCGATTTTATACAGACACGTCATGAGGAAATGGCGGCTTTTATGGCATGCGCGCACGCCAAGTTCACAGGTGAGCCGGGGATCTGTCTTTCTACTTCCGGACCGGGGGCCATCCATCTGCTGAACGGCCTGTACGATGCAAAAATGGACCACCAGCCCGTGATAGCCATCGTTGGCCAGCAGGCGCGTATGTCCATGGGCGGGGATTACCAGCAGGAGGTCGATCTCTTATCCCTCTTCAAGGATGTGGCGCACGAATTTGTCCATATGGCCATCCATCCGGCCCAGGTACGTCATCTCATCGATCGCGCCATCCGCATAGCAAGGGCAAAAAAGACCGTCACCTGCGTGATCCTGCC
>DASZVM010000678.1:0-3109 GCA_035547295.1 Puia sp.
TGAACATAGCATTGATGAACGAGCTCTCCCTCATCTTTGACCGCATGGGCATCAATACCTATGACGTGATAGCTGCCGCGGGAACAAAATGGAACTTCCTCCGGTTTTTCCCGGGCCTCGTGGGCGGACATTGTATCGGGGTGGACCCTTATTATCTTACACACAGGGCTGCCGCCCTTGGATACGAATCCAAGGTCATCTCCTCGTCCCGTTATATCAACGACGATATGGCCAAATACGTGGCCCGCAAGCTTATCAAGCACGTAGTGCGCATCTCCAACGAGCCAAGGGTCCTCGTCAAGGGAGTTACCTTTAAGGAGAATGTGAGCGATATCCGTAACTCCAAGATCGTCGATACTGTAAAAGAGTTGCTGGCTTTTAATATCACCGTGGATGTCGAGGACCCATACGCCATGGAAGAGGAAGTGCATCACGAATATGGCCTGAAACTTGTTCGGGAAGGAGCCGGGAACTATGACGCAGTCATCGTAACTGTGCCTCATGCGCCCTATGTGGACCTTGACGATGCTTATTTTACGTCTATTACCCGGGAAGGCGCGCTTATAGCCGACCTGAGAGGCATCTATAAGAACAAGATCATTAACAGAAAATATTGGAGCTTATAATGGCCAACTTCACAAGAAAGATCATGATCACCGGCGGTGCCGGGTTCATCGGAAGTCATGTAGTAAGATTATTTGTAAAAAAATACCCGCAATATCTTATTGTCAACCTCGATGCCCTGACCTATGCCGGTAATCTGGCCAATCTCAGGGACGTGGAATCTGCTGCCAATTATAAGTTTGAGAAGGGCGATATTACGGACGGAGGACGGATGCAGGAGCTGTTCGATACATATGGATTCGATGCCGTCATTCATCTGGCGGCCGAAAGCCATGTAGACCGCAGCATACTGGACCCCCTGGCATTTGTAAAGACAAATGTGCTGGGGACGGCCAATCTGCTGAATGTCGCTTATTCCAAATGGAAAGGGGCCCTGGAAGGCAAATTGTTCTATCACGTATCCACGGACGAAGTATACGGCTCCCTGGGACATGAGGGTTTCTTTACGGAGGAGACTCCCTACGACCCCCGCAGCCCGTATTCAGCTTCAAAGGCCTCTTCGGACCATTTTGTAATGGCCTGGCACCATACCTATGGCCTGCCCGTCATACTCTCCAACTGCAGCAATAATTACGGGTCGAATCATTTTCCCGAGAAGCTCATCCCCCTGATGATCAATAATATCCTCAACAACAAGCCGCTGCCTGTATATGGTAAAGGCCAGAACGTCCGTGACTGGCTCTACGTCGAAGACCACGCCTGGGCCATCGACACCATTTTCCACCATGGGAAGAACGGGGAGAAATACAATATCGGTGGATTTAATGAATGGAAGAATATCGACATCGTCCACCTTCTCTGCCGTATCATGGATAAGAAATTGAACAGGCCCGCCGGCGAGTCTGCAAAGCTGATCACCTATGTGAAAGACAGGCCCGGACATGACCTGCGCTATGCCATCGATGCTGCCAAACTCAACAAAGAGCTGGGATGGAAACCTTCCCTGCAATTCGAAGAAGGACTGGAAAAGACCGTGGACTGGTACCTGCAAAACCAGGACTGGGTAAAAGAGGTCACGTCCGGTGATTATCAGAAATATTACAACGAACAATACAATAAGCGATAACATGCCGTTTGTAACCACCGATATCGAAGGGGTATTGATCTTTGAACCCACAGTATACAGCGATGAGAGAGGGTATTTCTTCGAGACATATAATGAGCAGACCTATCATAAACAGGGAGTGATGAACCGGTTCGTACAGGACAACCAATCCTTTTCGAAGTTTGGTGTGATACGCGGTCTGCATTACCAGCTGGACCCCCATTCTCAGGCAAAGCTTGTCAGGGTGCTCCAGGGAAAGATACTCGACGTGGCGGTGGATATCCGCCAGGGCTCGCCGACTTTTGGGAAATATGTGAGTGTGGAGCTGTCCTCCGGCAATCGGCGGCAATTGCTCATCCCCCGTGGTTTTGCCCATGGTTTTTCCGTACTGAGCGACACGGCCGAAGTCTCTTATAAATGTGATGGATTTTATGATAAGGCCAGCGAAGGCGGCATCCGCTTTGACGATCGGCAGCTGAAGATAGACTGGCGGCTGCCGTTGGATAAGGCCGTCGTATCAGCCAAAGACCTGGCCCTGCCCGCATTTTCCGAGTGCAGGAATAATTTTAAATTCTAATGCATCCCATGGCAAAAGAAAAAATACTTATCACCGGAGCAGGCGGCCAGCTGGGCAGCGAGCTGCAGGTAGCCTGCAAGAGCTATCCTCAATTCGGGTTTGTGTTCGTCGATAAGGAAGAGATGCCCCTGGATGCACCGGAGAAGATCCCTGCCGTTATAGAAGACATTCATCCCGCCTGGTGCATCAGCTGCGGCGCCTATACCGCCGTTGACAAGGCTGAGACGGAAAAAGACCTCGCTTTCACCATCAACGGAGATGCTGTGGGGGCTATATCCCACGCCTGTAAAAAAATCGGGGCCAGGCTGATCCATATTTCCACCGACTATGTATTTCCCGGTGATTCCCCTACGCCCTTAAAAGAGAATGATCCCACAGGGCCGATCAACGTATACGGAGCTTCCAAGCTGAAAGGTGAACAGCTGGCGTTGAAGAACAACCCTGAGACGGCAGTTATCCGCACGGCATGGGTGTATTCGGAATTCGGAAATAACTTCGTACAGACCATGATCCGGCTGATGAAGGAAAAACCTTCCATCAATGTTATCAATGATCAGATAGGTTCTCCCACCTACGCCGCCGACCTTGCACAAGCTATCCTGCATATCGTCACCGCACCCCGCTGGGTCCCGGGTATCTATCATTACAGCAATGAAGGAATGATCAGCTGGTATGAGTTCGCCCTGGCGATCCGGGAGCTCACAAACAGCAGCTGTGCTGTAAACCCCATCTCCACCGAACAATATCCCACACCTGCCAAAAGACCCCATTACTCTCTCCTGGATAAAACACTGATCAAAAAAACATACGGTATCGAGGTGCCGGACTGGCATAAGGGACTCGTCACCTGCATCGGCAGGCTT
>DASZVM010000679.1:0-2684 GCA_035547295.1 Puia sp.
CCATAGGCGATAAATGGTATAATATTGCAGACCCCCTGGGATTCTTTATCGTACTGATCATCTCCTACCTGTATTTTCTAAAGCTCAGGACACCCCGTCAAACACCCGGGCGGCAGCACCAAGGAAACCCGCCTTATTACCCAGCTGAGCCCCTTCGATAAGCGTATATGCAGCCGTCTCCCTCATGGCCAGGCTGAGCGCCCGCTGCCGGATGGGACGGATATAACCCTCACCCGCGTCCGCAATACCACCGCCGATCACCACCTTCTGAGGACTGAAAATATTGATCAGGCTGGCAATCCCCGACCCCAGATATTCAAAATGACGATCTATCGCCATCATCGCCGCCCTATCACCGCCAAGATAGCGTAAGAATACATGCCGCCCGTCAACCCCTTTCTCCCCACCCGCATCCACATAATCCCTGATCAGCGCTTTCACCGAAGCATGCGCCTCCAGACATCCCGAAGCTCCGCATCCGCACGGCAGCCCCGGACGATCCACCCGGATATGCCCCAATTCCGCACCCCGGTTACCATGTCCCCCATACAGTTGCCCATTCAATACAAGCGCTCCGCCAACCCCCGTCCCAATGGTAAGAAAGACCACATCCGCCATTCCTTTTGCCGCCCCAAAACGCTGCTCGGCCAACCCCATCAGGCTGGCATCATTCTCCAGCACGACAGGCAGCTGCGCATATTGCCGCAATAGCTTCCCAAGCGCCAGCCCTTCTATTTCCGGCAGGTTCTCCCCGCACCCTGTAACAAACTCTCCATCCAGGATCGCCGGAACGCCGACGCCTATTCCATCTATGATCAATCTTCGTACTAATGCCGCCTGTCTGCAATCCTCGATCACCTCTTTCAGGTTCTCCACCACATACGGCCTTCCTGTAGCCCTCAGACCTTCATACACAATGCTCCCATCCGCACCAACGATGCCGTACTTGATATTCGTTCCGCCTATGTCGATCCCGATAGCCTGTGACATTGGGCAAATGTCCCGAATTTTCTCATCAGAGGAAAAAATTACCCAAAACATGAGGTTTATTGCTGGCCTGTAAATTGCTTTTTTTCATATATTTATAAAAACCATTTAGCCTGAGAACGGCAGGGACCATACTATTGCTTAGCATTGCCTACTTGCCTTTATCCGCCCAGTTCTACTTTACAGGAGAGGTGAAAGGTCCCCATGACGATCTCCTGCAGGGTGTTTATATCATCGTACGATCCACCGGAGAGATTTATAGAACGGGCTCCTCCGGAAGCTTTGAGATCATGACCAGGAAAACGGATGATTCCCTGACCTTCTCCGTTGAAGGATACGAAAATTACTCCACCACCATCAGCTCAAACGAATTTCTTCGTGTTACGCTAAAAGAGCGCCCTGTATCCCTTACACCAAAAAAGGATTACGTGTCCTCCGTCGTCGACGGGCCCTCCGTATCTTTTTCCTGCAACAGCAATGGCATCACCTACAGCAATATCAGACGGTTCCTGAACATGGGCATGCCCGTTCCCCCCGAAGCCGTCAAAGTAGAAGAGATGTTGAATTATCTCAATTTTTATTATGAGGACCCGGAGGAAGACCACCTTTTCCATTGTTCATCCGACTTGCTCACCTGCCCCTGGGATGTCCGTCACAGGATATTGTGTCTGAACATCTGTGCAAAAAAGGCAGCTATGGAAAATGCCCCCCCGGCCAATCTCGTCTTTCTCATCGATGTCACTGGCTCCATGGACATGCCCAATAAGCTCCCGCTCATAAAATCAGCCCTTCATTTACTGGTAAAGAACCTCCGTGACATAGATACCATTTCCTTCATCGAGTATGGAGGAAGGGGAAGGATCCTCGCAGGCGTTCCCGGGTCCGAAAAAGAAAGGCTGATCAGGGCCATCGAACAACTGTCCGCAGACGGTCCTCCCCCCGGCGATGCCAGTTTTAACCTGGCCTACCGGGTAGCTGCAAGCCAGTACATCCCCCATGGCAATAACAGGGTCATCCTGATCACCGATGGTGACATCTCCTCATCGCCTGCCGCCAGACATGACCTGGTAGACCTTGTTCATCGCGGATACAACGACAGTATACGCCTGTCCTGCCTTGCTGTGGGACTGAAGAAAGAGGAAACTTCTGAATTATCACAGCTGGCCGCCGCCGGCAACGGCACCTTTAACTGCATCGAAGATGCGCAACAGGCTGAGCGGTTATTGTTGGACCATCTGGCAAAAGGTCTTTCCGGCATCGCCGATAAAGTCTGCTTCACCGTCAGCTTCGACACCTCCATCGTACAGGAATACCGCCTGCTGGGATTTGACAGCAAGCACGGCACGCAAAAAGACACGGCCCTTGGATTTGAAGGCAGCAGCATAGCTTCCGCCAATGCCCAGTTGGTCCTTTTTGAGATCATCCCAAAAAAAGATTCCATAGGGATTGAGAACCTCGCCAATGTCCATATCGATTATTGCCTGCCGGGTCAAAGCCAGATAAAAAAAATGAGCTACGACTGCCCGAACAAGACCGGTCCCTTCGAGACGGCGCCGCCCCCCCCTGAAAAAAGCGGTCTGTATCGCCCTTTTCGGTATGAAGCTGAAAGGCTCTGAATACACCGCTCAGTTCAGTTGGGCAGACATCGATAAAATGACAAAAAAGATCTTTTCTTCCAATAATTACATCGACAGGGA
>DASZVM010000680.1:0-3001 GCA_035547295.1 Puia sp.
GAGGGGGGGCGACATACACTCTGCGGGCAGGAATATTGAATCCTACGTGGATAGATACCTGCGAATAAGCGGTAGTGGCAAACAGGGTGCCGGTGAGGATCGTGGCAAGAACACATAGCTTCTTCATTTTCGTAGATTTTAATGTTAGCCGGATGTCTTACAGGTCAGTTATTACATCCTTTGTATCTTGGAACGAAACCGGTTTCGAAGATTTAATCCGAGGTTGTTAAACTTTTTGTAAAGAATTGTTAAATGGTTGACAATGAGTATTTTGAAAGAAGTCAAGCTTTGTAGCCCGTTACAGCGACGCTGGTGACAGGATCGGTATCCTTATAACGTATGCGTATGTCTGTCAGGCCTGCCGCGAGATAGTCTTCTTCTATTTTTTCCACGCTCTCCCGGATGAGCTTTTCCTGCCGGGGCAGCTGTGGCTGGAGGATCATCGCGAGCCGGCCGCCGCTCTTCAGCAGACCGGCAAGGCGTATAAATTCCATCTGGGGATCTTTCCAGGACAGGTGGGCGTTGGTGCCATAGACGGTATGGAAATAGTGTGACGGATAGGGCAGCTCGTACAGGTTGCCTACGTGGAGCTGCAGCAGCTGTTGTTCGATGGCCCGCCGGTTCCTTTTATAGGCCCGTTGGTACATAGCGACTGAGCAGTCGATGCCTGCGATAAAGCCTGTCTTCAGTTTCCTGGCTACTGCCTGGATGGTCCTTCCCTGTCCGTATCCTATTTCCAGCAGATGCTGGTAGGGCAGGATGTTCAGCTGCTCCAATGTCCAGTCGCTGGTGTAGGATTGTTGTCCGGGCAGACAGCTGGTGAGGCGGGTAAGGTTGAAGGCCGGTAGTGTGTTGGTGATAAGATTTGCTGACATAAATGATCCTTAAGCTAATGGTTGGTTTAAACAATGCCGTATTTAAGAGGCGCTTTCGGCCGGCGAGTCCTTTTCCGTGGTGAAAGGTCCCTCGGGGCCAAAGGGGCCTTTGGGGCCAAAAGGTCCGCCGGATTTGAAGGGACCGCAGCGGCGGCTCCATTCCTGCATGAATTTTTCCCTTTCTTCCGGCTGCATGTTCATCCAACGTTGTTTCATTTTGTTCTTCCAGTGCTGTCTGGGACCGCCGCCGCCGCGGAATCCACCGAACAGCAGCTTGCTAAGTATCAGCAATCCGAGGGCCTGGGGCCAGGTGATCTCGGGGAAGTGAAAGAGGGAAGGCAGGATCGCATTCCACAAAAGCATGACGATGGTGGTGACCACTGTTATCGCCAAAAGGACCATTACAATGATAAAAGGGATATTTCTCCTAAAGGGTTTCATAATCTGTTTATTTTAATGATGTATGATCTCGTTGTATAAAGTTGTCAGTCTTTCCCGCAGATAAAGTACGGCGTATCTTTTCCGTGAGATAAGGGTATTGATATTCTCTCCTGTATGGTCGGCGATCTCTTTAAAGGAAACGTCTCCCATCTCGTTCCATACGAAGACGTTCCGCTGGTCTTCGGGGAGCTCTTCCAACGCTTCCCGCAAGGTCTTCCAAAAAAGGTTCCTCAGGTGGACGGTCTCGGGGTTGTTGCCTTTGTCGAATAATATGTCTGAAAAATCGGGTCCTCCGTCTTCTTCATCGGGCGCCAGCAGGCTGTCCAGCGAATCGGGTTTTTTTTTGCGATAGCGGTCCGTGATCTTATTCCGGGCCACGGTGAACAGCCAGCTGCTGACCTGTTCGATGGGTTCTGTCTCCACTGTTGTCGTGAATTGATACCAGACGTCCTGCAGGATATCCTCCGCATCGGCGTCATTGGGTACGCGTTGGCGGATAAAGCTCAGCAAGCGTTTGCCGAACTGGCTGATGACCGTCGTGATATTTTTTCTCGATGATGAACTCATGACCGGTGATATCGTCAATGCCTCCTTCATTCTATAAGGTAGACGGATGAGGAGGGCGGATATTTTAAATTTTCCGAAAAAAATACGGTTTTTTGTAAATAGTTGATTTACTGTATCTTTTTAAGGTCTTCCCACCGGGTGCTGTATCTGCCTGACCGGAGTTCCTGTCGCATTTTCCAGTTCTTGTTCATCCCGGAAGATCCGAATTTCACGCTGTCGTCCCGCATGCTGAAGTTGATATTATCGATGGCATGCATCAAGCTGCGGTGCTCGTTCTCCGTATGGGGGGTGAAGAGATTGCCTTGTATGGAGTCGTCCGGTACGAGGCTGCTGAGCATGACGCCGGCTTTTTTATATTCCCTGCCCTGTTCGTAGAGTGTTTCCACCAGTCCTATGGCGGCTTTGATCAGCTCATGGGTGAGGGAGGTGGCCCGGGGCAGGGTGGTATAGTTGCTGATGGTGGCTCCCCGTCTGAAGTTGGCCTGGTAATCCTGTTCTTTGGATATGATGAATACGCTGACGGTGCCGGCCGCGCTGTGCTGCCGCCGGAGTTTTTCCGCGGCCCTGGAAATATAGGTGGCCACTGCTTCTTTTATCTCGTGTATCTCGCTGACGGGACGTCCGAACATCCGGGTGGTGGCGATCATTTTTTTGTCCACCAGCTCCTCTTCCATTTCGATGCTGGGCAGTCCCCGCAGTTCGCGGATCAACCGTACGCCTGTGACGCCGCCCATATTGGTGTGGCCCCATTCTTCCGGCATGTTGGATAATTCCCAGGTGCTGGTGATGCCCCAGTTGATCAGCTTGACGGCATAGGCCCTGCCTACGCCCCAGAGATCGTCTACCCGTGTCTGTTGTAGAGCCGCCCGCTGCTCGTCTTCCGTGATCAGTACTCTTATACAGCCGGAGAGCTGCTTGTCCTTTTTGGCCAGCCGGTTGGCCAGCTTGGCGAGGGTTTTGGTAGGCGCTATGCCGATGGAGACGGAAATACCCGTCCATTGTTCCACGGTATGTTTGATATGCCGGGCGTATGCGGGAAGGTCTTCCACGGGAATGTGGTCCAGGTCCATGAATGCTTCGTCTACCGAGTAGACCTCTACCCTGGATGTGTCATGACC
>DASZVM010000681.1:0-8292 GCA_035547295.1 Puia sp.
AGGACAGCCTCATGTTGCAGTGGAATGATGCCACGTGGTATTTTGCCAGCCGGGAAAATCTCGAGTCCTTCAAGGCGGCGCCTGAGAAATATGCTCCCCGGTACGGCGGCTATTGCGCCTATGGCACTGCCCAGGGCCATAAAGCTCCCACCGAGGTTGAGACCTGGAGTATCCTGGATGGCAAGCTATATTTCAATTACAATCAAAAGGTAAAGGAAATGTGGTCAAAGGATCGCGCCGCGATGATAAAAAAGGCGGATCAGAACTGGGTCATGATAAAAGACAAAGGATAAACAATGCAAAAGACGATCATTTTATACTGGTTATTGCGTGTCATCGCCGCGGTGATCCTTCTGCAGACCCTGTTCTTCAAATTCTCCGGGGCCGAAGAATCGGTCTATATCTTTTCTACGATTGGGATGGAGCCCTGGGGTCGTATTGGTACTGGTGTTGTAGAGCTGGTAGCCTCCATACTGATCCTGATCCCGCGAACGACCTTTTTCGGGGCTGTGCTGGCGGCGGGCACGATGAGCGGCGCTCTCTTCTTCCATCTCACGCGGCTGGGTATCGAGGTGCGGGGTGATCATGGTCAATTATTTATTTATGCCTTGCTGGTCTTTGTCAGCTCCTGTATCCTGGCATGGGCATACCGCAAACAACTACGCAAACAACTAAAACAACTATGTGTACAGTAACCTTCATACCAGGTGGCCCCGGCGTATATCACCTGACCTCGAATCGTGACGAACATAGGGGGAGGGCGAGGGCCGTGCCGCCCCGCCGCTATGACAATATTACCTGTCCAAAGGATGCGGATGCCGGAGGGAGCTGGGTGGCGCTCAAAGACAGCAGGGATGCAGGTGTTATGCTCAACGGGGCGTTCATAAAGCACCGGCGGCGGGAGTCTTACCGTAAAAGCCGGGGCCTGGTCTTTCTGGAGATCATTCAGGATCATGATCCGCTATGCCGGTTTGAACAGATGCTCCTTGAAGGTATCGAGCCCTTTACCCTGGTTCTCTTCGTCGGGAAACAGCTGTTGGAATGCCGCTGGGATGGCAGACAGCGATATATCCGGGAACTGGAGACTTCCCGGCCGCATATCTGGTCGTCCGTCACTTTATATGATGAAGCCGCCCGCGCCGGGCACAGAGAGATGCTGGAAAAATGGTATGCGTGCAAAGATATCTCTACCGCCAGCATCCTGGATCTTCACCGCCGGACGAGAATAGAAGGCAAGGTGTCGACGGTAAGCATCACCACGTTGCGGATCGATCGGAGAAAGGCAAGGCTCAGATATATCGATATAAAAGACAAGGTTCCCTTTTCGACAAACGCCTTCCTCATCCGGCTGAGACATTGGGAATACTGGCCATTCTTTATCGTGTATGCGCCTGTTTTTCTTTATTGGGCCTGGCTTAGTCTGAAAGCGAGGTCTTTTTTCTTCTTCAGTACGGCCAATCCGGCGATCACGAACTCCGGCTTCCTGCTGGAATCGAAAAAACAGATCTATGGTCTCCTGCCGGAGGGGACTTATCCGAAGACACTATTTTTCCCCAAAGGAACACGCATCGGTGAGATCCGCCGGCGAATGGACAAAACCGGGTTCACCTATCCATTGATGGCCAAGCCTGACGTCGGTCAGCGTGGGATGGGAGTGGAGTTGCTGAAAGACGAATGCGGGCTTCTGCTTTACACCATGCGCAGCAAGGTGGATTTTTTGCTGCAGGAGTACATCGATCTGCCGCTGGAGATCGGCGTCTTTTACTATCGGATGCCTGGTGAAAAAAAAGGGGTCATCACCGGTATTGTCGAAAAGGAGTTCCTTACCGTGACAGGTGACGGACACAGCACTGTAGAGACCTTGCTGCAACAGAACGAGAGGTACGTGCTCCAATTGCCTGTATTGCGCCGGACGGCCGGGCATCTTCTGCGGATGACACCGGCAAAAGACCAGACCCTTACCCTGGCCCCTTATGGGAATCATAGCCGGGGTGCGAGATTCCTCGACCATAGCCACAGGATCACGCCGCGCCTTGAGGCAGCCCTCGATAACCTCTGCCGCCGGATACCCGGATTCCATTTCGGCCGGCTTGATATCCGGTTTCAGTCCTGGCCCCTGTTGGAGACAGGCGAAGCATTCTCGATCATCGAACTTAACGGGGCTGGTAGCGAGCCTACCCATATCTACGATCCCGGGCACTCCCTCTTTTTTGCCTGGAAGGAGATCAAACGGCATCTGGATATCCTCTATAAGGTCAGCCGGACAAATCAGGTACGGCACAAACTTGCACCCATGCGCTTTAGACAGGGACTAAAAATGCTCCGGGACTATTACCGTCACGAAAAACTCATTGCAGGATGAATAGAAGGCAACGGCTTTTCTTATCTGTCGTGGGGATCAGCTTTGCCGGCAGCCTTCCACCCGGCATCCTGAATACCGGCGTGTTCGGTCTCGTAGCCGGGGTAGGCGCTGCAAGTGCCTGCTGGTTTGGCTTGGGCGCTATTCTTACAGAGATGGCCATTGTGCGTATCGCCCACGCCGGCATAGGGTGGACGGGAAAGGTAGATCGTTTCCCCCGGTGGCTTTGGATCGGACTTTCCCTGCTGCTTGTATCGCTCGCGCTGCTTCATTCCGGTAAAACGGCCGGCTCACTGCAATATGCGCATTATCCTTTTCTCGGCGGGCTCCTGCTCAGCTTATTAAATCCGCTCCATCTTCCCTTCTGGCTTGGCTGGACCGCTGTGCTCCGGGCAAAGAACCTTCTTGTCAATGCCAGGGTCGAGTACCATCTTTTTTCGGTAGGCATCGGGGTAGGCACCGCGCTGGCCTTCGTGGTCTATGGGATCTCGGGCCATTTCATCCTTCAATGGTGGCATGGCGGGCAATAGAGTTAAATCATCGGGAACAATCGTCATTGACTTGCCCGGGACATCCTGATAGTTTTGTTCCATAAAACTGAAATGATATGAATCGTCTTGTAAAGATCGGCTTGTGGCCGGCAATCGCTGCCGTGCCCTTCCTTATGACAGCATGCAAAAAAGAAGGTCATCCTGGTGGTGCGGCGCCGCAGATGAAGACCATTACCGTGGAGAATGTCCTCCATTCCCAGCCGCTGGTAGAATCCGGTACATTCCAGGGCGCCGGTTCCCCGGCCCTGATCCTTCCCGGTCAATCCACTACGATCACATTTTCAGCCGCCAAAGGTGAAGCCCTCAGCTTTGCCACCATGTACGGCTGGTCCAACGACCTCTTTTTCGCCCCCGCCAATCCCGGGATACAGGTCTATGACAACAACGGCAATCCTATCGAGGGAGATGTCTCCGGCCAGGTAAAGCTCTGGGACAACGGAACCCGTATCAATCAGAAACCAGGCGCCACGGTCAATCATCCTGGCACAGCCGATAGTAAGAACATCACCGAGGTCAGTGGAACGGATGCGCAGGGCAATACCTATCTTGCCGCCTCGCAGCTGGTGAAGGCAACCCTCAAATACAATGGGAATTCCAGCTTTACGCTGACCCTGATGAATATCTCCGGCGGGACGGCCAACGAGACGCCCCTTAGCCCGGGGGTCTGGGCAATATCCTATATAGTGGGTGGTAACCTCCTGATGCCGGCTCCTTTGTATGCCGCCGGCCAGCCAACCGCGCATGGATTGACGAATATTGCGGAAGCCGGCGATAATTCCCAGCTATCCGCCTATGTCACCGGCATTACAGGCATCTTCACGCCGCTGTCACCCGTCCTGGTGGTGGTCTACAATGGCATTGACGATCCTATTTATAAGGTCGGGGAAGCTGATCGCGGTAAGGGACTGAAATACCTCGCGCAGCGCGGCATTGCGGATACCCTTGCCAACTATCTCAAGGGATTGAAAGGTGTAAAGAACGTCTATATCCTGCCCGATCCGGCAAGCAAGGTCCTTCTGCCCGTGATCAACGGCCAGGCGGGCAGCAACGTCTCCCAGGAGCTCACCGTGGTAAAAGGCGATCGCCTTGCGATTGCCACCATGTACGGGTTCTCCAACGACTGGTTCTTCGCAACCCCGCCTGACGGAGTAGATGCGACCCAGACCGGCGACCTGTCGGGGAGCATCCAGTTGTATAACGATG
Source organism: Puia sp. (assembly GCA_035547295.1). Taxonomy (GTDB): domain Bacteria; phylum Bacteroidota; class Bacteroidia; order Chitinophagales; family Chitinophagaceae; genus Puia. Next base: position 4,114 of record DASZVM010000681.1, read on the forward strand.
GCACCGCGATTGATCAGTTCCCCGGCGCAGGGGTGACCCAGTTCAACCTGGCAGGCACCCCGTTGGTGGAGGACCAGCCCATTACGGTAGTGCCTAACCCCAACGCATTCAATACTTTACCAACCATTCCCAACATCATAAAAATAAATTTGCAATAGTTTGTAAGGATTTTGGCCGGACGCCCACTAACCTGAGGGCGCCCGGTCCTTTTTTCCCGGGGGCCTGCCAACAAAAAAGACTTTCATATGAAATGGCAATTTGAAGACAAGGCCACCCACGGAAAATTTATTATGAGCATCGGAGATCCCACCCTTCAGGGACAGGGATTGCTTAACGGAAAAAAAGAAATGATCAACACGATTGTTTTTAACGCCGGGGAGGCCCAAAGAGTGACCATCGACAAAGTGGTTTACACGATGCCGCCCGATACGATCCTTCCCCTGGTGGCCAATCAGACCTTTTCCTTTGAGACGCCGGAAGATCTCGTGGCCTGGCAATTCAATCGCGATTTTTATTGCATTGCGGATCATGACGTCGAGGTGGGCTGCGTAGGCTTCATCTTCTATGGGATCGAGCATCCATTCTTTATCAGCCTGTCGCCGGAAGAAAAGACAGGCATTTCCCATATCTGTGCCCAATGCCGGGAAGACATGCACGTCGAGGACAAGATACAGGGAGAAATGTTACGTACTACCCTGAAAAGACTGATCATATATATTACAAGGATCGCCAGGCACCAATCCGATAGCTACTGCCGGCAAGGGGTAGACCGGATGGACATCGTCAGACAATTCAACCTCCTGCTGGAAGTACATTTCCGCACCCGGCACGAAGTGCAGTTCTATGCGCAGACAATGAACAAATCTCCCAAAACGCTGACGAATCTTTTCGGTCTTTGTAATTACCCATCTCCCTCTGAGCTGATCCGGCGGCGGATCATTCTCGAAGCAAAACGCTATCTTTATTTCACGGACAAGTCCGCAAAGGAAGTGGCCGAGGACCTGGGTTTTACCAGCGCGGCCCATTTCAGCAGGTTTTTCAAATCGGGCACCGGTATGAATTTCTCCGAGTGCAAGGTATTGGCATGAAAAGCAAACTATTCAAAATATCGACGACAGCGGCGGTCGCCGACCCCGCACATTGGGTGGCCAATCATGCGGACTACCTGTATGCTTTTGCCATGAATCGCCTGGATGATGAAGAGCTGTGCCGCGACCTGGTGCAGGAAACCTTTCTGGCCGCCCTGGAAAAGCTCGGCGAATTCAGAGGAGAAAGCTCCGAACGTACCTGGCTCACGGCCATCCTGCGATATAAGGTCATCGATATTTACCGGAAAAGGAATTCCTCATGGGTTACCACGCTCGACCCGCATGACCCCGAGCCGGAATATTTTGAGCCCGGCAACGGTCACTGGAAAGAGGTCTGGGCTCCTCGTCCGGTAAGCATCGACCAGGACGATGTCACCACCCGCAAAGAACTGGCTGCCATCCTGCAAAAATGCCTGCAACGGCTGCCGGCCCTTTGGCTGGCCATCTTTTCCATGAAGCATATGGATGAGACAGCGACGGAAGTCATTTGCAAAGAGCTGAAAATAACGCTTTCAAATTATTGGGTCATCCTCCACCGGGCAAAGGTCAATCTGCGGGCCTGTATTCAAAAGGAGTATTCATAACATGGGCACAATAAAAAAAATACAATACGATTGCCGCCATGCTACCTATCTTATCGAGAAGAGACAGCAGACATCGCTCACATTGAAAGAAAGAATGCAGCTTTTCATTCATTTGCTGGGGTGTTCTGTATGCCGGCTGTACCAGGCGCAAAGCAAGGCTATCGGCCGGGCTTTGCAGCACCTTTTCCGGCGTTCGGCGGAGAATGATCCCACGTTGGATGAAAGCTTCAAACGGGAAATGCAGGAAAAGATCAACGAGCGATTACCTAAATAACATATGTCGCGCAATTTGCATATTGCGGCGATTGGCATATTCCCATCTTTATACCAGGATGAGTAAAGATCATCTCACCTATTGACGTACGTCATATCCCTCCTTTTACTGCCTGCCTACTTTTACATCGTTAAAAATAACTCATAACGATTAACAATACTTCCATGAACAAGACAATACCTTTTATGACGCTGCTTCTTCTTTTACTTACGCAGCTTGGAATAGGCCAGACAACTTACACCTCCAATTCCATAGACCTTACCGTCAGCGGCACTTCCACCCTGCATGACTGGGATATGAAGTCCGTCAAGGCCAATTGCACGGCCACCTTTACCCAGAATGGCACAGGACACATCACAGGGCTGACCGCACTCAGCTTTTCCACCCCGGCAAATGGTCTGAAAAGCGAGCATACTGCCATGGACAACAATGCTTACAAGGCATTGAAGAGCGACAAGAACCCCTCGATTACCTATACGATGACCTCGGCCGCCGTTACGCCTGGTGAAGCCGGTATGATCACCCTAAAATGTACCGGCAAGCTCACCATCGCCGGGACCACCAGGGACCAGGAGATCGTCGCCACCGTAAAACCCAACGCCGACAATACATTGACCGTGTCCGGCAGCCGATCCCTCAGCATGAAGGATTTCAATATGCAGCCGCCCACATTTATGCTGGGCACTATCAAGACAGGCAACGACGTCACGCTGAAATTCAATCTTATTCTCAGGAAATAGACCTGTAAGCAATAACACTTAAAGCAATCAATCTTTTAAATTTTTAAAATCGATTTTATGTTACACGAATTCCCAAAACAAATTGTACGTTGGGTCCTGATGGCGGCCTCTCTGATGCCTGCCGCTGCATTTGCACAGCTGCTGCAGGGACAGATACCCAACATGCGGGCTTATGACAAGACAGGGATCAATGTTTTCGAAGCCCGCAAGGATACTTCCGCTGCTTTCAACGGCCCCACGCTGCGCATCGGAGCCGGCTTTACGCAGGAGTTCCAGGGACTAAAGCATGAGAACTCCACAACCAAGGCAGGCAACACCGCAGCACTGTATGGCATCTCTCCCGGTTTTAATACCGCCATGGCCAATCTGTACACCGACTTCCTGCTGGCCGATGGCATTCACCTGAACGTGACCGTATACCTTTCCACCCGTCACCATAACGAGGCCTGGGTAAAAGGAGGCTACCTTCAATTCGATAAGCTGCCTTTCAAAGGTGAATTCTGGGACCAGCTGATGAAGAACGTGACCATCAAGATCGGTCACTTCGAGGTCAACTACGGCGACGCGCACTACCGTCGTACGGATGGCGGCCACGCCCTCTACAATCCTTTTATCGAAAGCTATATCGTAGATGCTTACGGCACGGAAATAGGCGGCGAAGTCTACTATCAATGCAAAAGCGGTCTGTTCGGTATGGTGGGCCTGACCAATGGGATGATAAAAGGTAGCGTAGACTCTCCCGTAAACAACGCCGTCAACGGCAATATCAAAAAGAACCCCGCCATCTACGGCAAGCTGGGCTTCGACAAACAGCTGAATAACCTTGTCCGTGTACGCCTGTCCGGCAGCTACTATCACGTCAACAGCAGCCCTTCGAACGATCTGTACAACGGCGACCGTGCCGGTTCCGGATACTTTATGGTCATGGAAAAACCCTATGTAGTACCTGCTGATGGAACTGGTGCTTACGCCGGGGATGCTTTTTCCGGTCGCCTGATGCCCGGCTTCAGCTATAAGGTGGATGCCGCAATGTTGAATGGTTTCGCCAAGATTGCCGGGTTCGAGGTCTTTGGTACCCTTGAACATAGCGAGGGCCGCACCAATACCGAAAAAAGCAACCGCCAGTTCACCCAATATGCAGTGGACGGTATCTACCGCTTTGGCAGGGAAGAGAACCTTTTCATCGGCGCACGATACAACAATGTGCTGGCTGAGCTGAAAGGTATCCCTGCTCCCATTACGGTAGAACGCACGGCCTTCTCCGCCGGCTGGTTCCTCACAAAGAATATCCTGCTGAAAGGCGAATATGTAACCCAGAAATATGAAAAATTCCCCACGTCCGACTACCGCAACGGCGGCAAGTTCGACGGATATGTGATCGCCGCAACCATTGGATTCTAAGCTGATCATTGAAAAATCAGGGACCATGTCACTCCTCAGGACCATATTCATCCTTAGCCTGTATGCCGCTCTCGGGGCATACAGGCTATACC
>DASZVM010000682.1:0-7517 GCA_035547295.1 Puia sp.
AGGCGGGGATGCTGTTGGATGTATTGACGGATAGCCGCCTCTCCGGCCCCGAGGCGCTGGCGATAGGTGGGGTCAGTCTGCAGGCGATAATGATGGACGTTATCAAATCCGCAGACAGCCTGGGAAAAGACGGCATTATGGAAGAGCAGCGTTATGGTGGTGACAAGCAGTAAGTAGATGTTTTTCATTTGGTAAGGGGAAGTGTATGATTTAATAGGAAAATTACGTTAATTTTCGACATGCTTGTACTGGGAATTTCAGCCTTTTTTCATGATGCCGCGGCTGCGCTTATAAAAGATGGAGAGATCGTTGCCGCCGCCCAGGAAGAACGGTTTACCCGGATCAAGAATGATGCCGCATTCCCCCTTAATGCTATTCAAAGCTGTCTGGATACAGGCTGTGTTTCACCGGATGAGCTGGATGCGGTGGTGTTCTATGACAAACCCCTGCTAAAGCTGGAAAGGATACTGGAATCCTACCATGCAAGGGCCCCGATGGGATGGCGCTCTTTTCTTATTTCCATGCCTGTGTGGATGAAGCAAAAAATGATGCTTAAGAAGGTGATCCGGGATGAGATGGCGCAGCTGCGGGGCTGTGATAAGAAAAAGCTCCGGCTTTTGTTTTGCGAGCACCATTTATCTCATGCGGCCAGCGCTTTTTATGCATCACCTTATACGGAGGCGGCCATCCTCACGATAGACGGGGTTGGGGAGTGGGCGACCACCTCCATCAGCATCGGCAGGGGCCGGGAGATCCGCATGCTGAAAGAGATACGGTTCCCTCATTCACTGGGCTTGCTATACAGCAGCTTTACCTACTACTGTGGATTCGAGGTCAATGCCGGCGAGTATAAGCTGATGGGCCTTGCCCCCTATGGAGATGCGGGTTCGGATGAATTTTTGCGGTTCAGGCGGCTGATCACCGAAAAGCTCATCACTGTATATGAGGACGGATCTTTTGTGCTGCACCAGGAATATTTCAATTATATATCGGGGCTAAGGATGGTGCGTGAAAAGAAATGGGAGGCGTTGTTCGGCTTCCCCCGGCGTACACCGGAAAGCAGTCTTGAACGCTGTCATTGCAATCTGGCGCTGGCGGTACAAAAGGTGACGGAGGAGATCGTCCTGAAGCTGGCGGCCACTGCCCGGACCATTACCGGCATGGACGATCTTTGTCTGGCGGGCGGGGTGGCATTGAACTGTGTGGCCAATGGAAAGATCCTGGATACGGGGTTGTTCAGGAATATATATATCCAGCCGGCCGCGGGCGATGCGGGAGGGGCTTTGGGCGCGGCGCTGGCTGCGCATCACCTCTATTTTGAGCAGGGGAGACAGGCCGGACCCGGGGACCTGATGAAGAATGCTTATCTGGGACCCGGCTTTAGTACGGACCAGATAAAAAAGGCCCTGCGGATGGGTAAAGGCGTCTGGAAGGAATATGAGGATACCGAAGAGCTGTTGCCCCTGGTGGCCCGCAAACTGGCGGAGAAGAAGATCGTAGGCTGGTTCCAGGGAAGGATGGAGTTCGGTCCCAGAGCCCTGGGCAGCAGGAGCATCCTGGCGGGTGCATCAGACCCGGACATGCAGCGGAAGCTGAACCTGAGCATTAAATACAGGGAAGGCTTCAGGCCTTTTGCACCCGTGTGCAGAATAGAACATGCGAAACGTTATTTCGGTCTGGAGGTCCCGTCCCCTTATATGCTTTTGACCCGGCAGTTATCCGGCGAGTTTTGGAAAGTCCTGCCGGAAGGGTATGCGGCATTGGGCATGAAGGAAAAGCTGGGAGTTATACGGAGCGTTTTCCCATCGGTGACCCATGTGGACCTGTCCTGTCGTGTACAGACGGTGACGGCGGAAAGCAATCCCAAACTGTGGCGGTTATTGTGCGTTTTTGAATCTCTTACAGGTGAAGGGCTGCTGATCAATACGAGCTTTAATGTGCGGGACGAGCCCATTGTCTGCGGACCGGAAGAAGCCTATCATTGTTTTATGCATACGGAAATGGATCTGCTGGTGATGGATAGCATCGTGCTTTTTAAAGAGGACCAGCCGAAGGTGGAAAAATAAGTATTTTTGATAATTAAAGCACTCGTATGGAATTTCTAAGGGATCTCTGGCTTTTCCTGAAAGAGCGGAAAAAATGGTGGCTGTTGCCGCTGGTCATCGTGATCGTGCTGGTGACGGTGCTTATCGTTCTGGGAGGGTCAACGGCGCTGGCCCCTTTTATCTATTCGCTCTTCTAACTGAATATGTCTGCGCAATACAAATCGAAAGAGACCGTCCTGGTCATTACAGTTGGGTTCCTGGCTTTGCATGTGATCTTTAAGGTCAGGGTATTTTTGACCTTTTCCCTGGTCATTGGCCTTGCGGGTATATTATCTTCATGGCTTAGTGAAAAGATCCATTTTTTATGGATGGGGCTTTCTTTTTTGCTGGGAAAGGTGAGCAATGGGATACTGCTGACGCTGGTGTTCTTCCTGGTACTTACGCCTGTGGGTCTGTTCAGGCGGCTTTTTAAAAAGAACAGCATGACCCTGGTGGACAGGGATCAGCGAAGCAATTTTACGGACCGGGACCATTCTTTTACGAAGCAGGACCTGGAGAAAACGTGGTGACCCGCCGGCGTCCGAGCCATTACAGCATGAAGGTGAGGAAATCGCTATTTCACTTTTAAGGTAAGCAGAAATTCTTTCAACTGTCCAAAATCCGTGGTGATCTTTGTATTATTTTTTTCCCTGCCCAACAGATCTTTAACGGTGCCGGGTAGTGGAACTTTTTCGCCTGTCTCTTCTTCCACTGCATCGTAGAATTTTACGGGATGTGCCGTTTCCAAAAAGATCCCTTTTTCGCCGGGGTGTTCCGACAGGAACCTTTCCAGGGCGAGGAAGCCTACTGCCCCGTGGGGATCGGGGAGATAGTGATATTTCCTGTAGACATCGCGTATGGTACTGCGGGTCTCCTCGTCCGTAATGCTGTAGCTGGTGATCACTTTTTTCAGGGAGGCGAACTCGTGGTGGAATATTTCCAGGATGCGGACAAAGTTGCTTGGATCGCCCACATCCATGGCATTGGAGAGGGTAGGGACGGCGGGTTTGGGAGCGTATGTCCCTGTCTGCAAATAGGAAGGTACTATGTCATTGGCATTACAGGCTGCGATGAAGTGACGTGCGGGGAGGCCTGAGCGGTGCGCCAGGAGGCCTGCGCAGATGTTACCGAAATTGCCGCTGGGGACGCAGATGACGGGGGGATGGTCTTTATCCGCCCATTGGCGCCAGGCAAAGAAATAATAGAACTGCTGGGGCAGCCAGCGTGCTACGTTGATGGAATTAGCGGAGGTAAGGAACAATGCCCGGTTGAGATCGGGGTCTGCGAAGGCTGTCTTTACCATGCGCTGGCAGTCGTCGAAGGTGCCGCTGACTTCCAGGGCGGAGATATTCCTGCCCAATGTAGTGAGCTGGAGCTCCTGTACGCTACTGACCTTTCCGGAAGGATAGAGGATAACGACATTTATGCCCGGCACGTCGTAGAAGCCGCTGGCTACAGCACCTCCTGTGTCTCCGGAGGTAGCTACCAGGACTGTTACGGGCTGGCTTTGATCTTTTACAAAGTAGCCCAGGCAGCGGCTCATGAAGCGGGCCCCTACGTCTTTGAAGGCGAGGGTCGGACCATGGAATAATTCCAGCGAGCTGATGCTATCTGTGACGGGTACCAGGGGAAAGGGGAAGGCGATGGTTTCGGATATGATCTTTTCGAGCTCTTTTTCCGGGATGGTATCGCCTGTGTAAGGCCGGATGACCCTAATGGCTATTTCTTCGTGGGAGAGTGAGGCTATGTTCGGTATGAGGTCCGCCGGCAGGGCGGGTATCTTTTCGGGGAAATAGAGCCCTTTGTCGGGGGCCTGTCCTTTTATCGTAGCTTCTTTAAAGCTGACCCTTGCGGAGGGGTTATTGAGGCTGTAATAGTTCATCTATAATGGTTTTACACCTTCGTGGTTGATGGTGGTGATATAAGTGTGATAATCCAGGCCGATATGGTCGTAAATGTCATTCATGACCTGCCCTATCCTTTCGGCCGTGGGTTTGTCCTTGCTGAGCATGAAGATGGAGGGGCCTGATCCGGATATGCCGCCGCCCAGGGCGCCTGCTTCTTTACACAGGGTCTTGACCTGGTCGAATCCGGGGATCAGCATGCTGCGGACGGGCTCGATGATCACGTCCTCCAGGGAGCGGCCTATGAGATCATGATCGTTCTTCATAAAGCCTGCCACGAGGCCTGCGATATTGCCCCATTGCCGGATGGCGTCTTTCAGGAGCACTTCCTTACGTAGGATCTGGCGTGCGTCGGAGGTGCGGACCTCTATCTGGGGGTGTACGACGGTGACGTGCAGGAGAGGGGCGGGTATGGAGACGATGTCCAGGGGGAAGATGGACCGGATGAGGGTGATGCCGCCATAGATGCAGGGAGCGATGTTGTCGGCGTGCTTGACGCCGGAAGCTACTTTTTCGCCGAACATGGCAAAGCGGACGAGGTCCTCTTTCGGGAAGATATTCCCCAGGAGGTGATTGGCGGCCACTACGGCCCCGGCCGCGCTGGCGGCGCTGCTGCCTACGCCGCTGCCGGGCTTGATCTTTTTATGGATGATGACCTCGAAGCCGACGGGTTTTCCCAATTCTTCCAGCATGGCCAGCAAGGGTGCGCCGGCCGTGTTCTGTGCGGGATCGGTGGGAAGGGGGAAGCCGTCGCGGCTGATGATACGGATGACGGGATCGTCCAGGAGGCGTACATCCATGATGTCATAGGGCTCTTCCAGGGCCATTCCGAGCACGTCGAAGCCACACACGAGATTGGCTACGGTGGCGGGGCATTTTATGGTGATCTGTTGCATGTTGTTTGGTTTGGTGGTTAGAGCCTGGCGGCCCGGATGATGTCTGCGAATACGCCTGATGCCGTCACTTCGGCGCCGGCGCCGGCGCCTTTTATCACCAGGGGTTGTTCAGTATAGCGGTCTGTATAGAACAGGACGACATTGTCCTTACCATATAAGTGGTAGAGGTCATGTTTGGGGTCGATGTGCTGCAGACCTACGGAAGCGCGTCCCTGCTGATAGCGGGCTACGAATTTCAGTTTTTTCCCTTCTTTTGCGGCGGAGTCGTAGAGTTTTCTGAAATGGGCTTCTTCGCCTGCCATGGCCTTATAGAAATCTTCCACGCTGCCTTGCAGACAGGATGCGGGGAGGAAGGTATGGTTTTCGATGTCGTCCATCTCTATTTTTTCACCGGCCTCCCTGGCCAGGATCATGATCTTGCGCATGACGTCGGTGCCGCTGAGGTCCAGGCGGGGGTCGGGCTCTGTGTATCCTTCTTCCTGCGCCTGGCGTACTACGCCGGTGAAGGGTTTTTCCCCGTTGTAGTGGTTAAAGACGAAGTTGAGGGTACCGCTCAGGACGGCTTCGATACGGTTGATCTTGTCGCCGCTGCGCAGCAGATCATTGAGGGTGCCGATGACGGGCAGGCCGGCGCCTACGTTGGTCTCGAAGAGGAAGCGGGCGTTGTATTCCCTGGCCAGGTCTTTTAGCCTTCTGTAGTAGCCGTAGGGTGAGGAGCAGGCTATTTTATTACAGGCCACTACGGAAATGCTTTTTTGAAGGAGGCTGTCATAGCAGGCGGCCACATCCTGATTGGCTGTGATGTCGACAAAGACGGAATTGCGCAGGTTCCTGGATGTGATGCCTTCCACCCAGGCGGGGAGGGACATGGGCTGTCCGGCTTCCAGCGCCTGTTTCCAGCCGTCGAGTGAAATACCATTGTCATCGAAGACCATTTTGCGGCTGTTGGCCAGGCCGACGACCCGGACCTGGAGGAGCAGCTGTTCCCGGAGATAGGTTTGCTGCTGCTGAAGCTGGCCGATCAGGCGGCGGCCTACGTTGCCTGCGCCGGTGATAAAGAGGTTCACCTGTTTATAGGTGGTGGAGAAGAACTCTTCATGGAGGACGTTGAGGGCTTTTTTTACGTCGGGGGCGGCGATAACGGCGGAGATATTCCTTTCCGAAGAACCCTGGGCGATGGCCCGTACGTTGACGCCATTGCGGCCCAGCGCGCCAAACATTTTCCCGCTGACCCCGGGGTGACTTTTCATATGATCGCCTACCAGGGCTACGATGGACAAGTCATTTTCTATGATAAGGGGTTCTACCTTTCCTGTCTCTATCTCGTGGCCGAAGGCGTTGTCCACGGCTGTCTTGGCGGCGGCGGTGCTGGCTTCGTCGATGCCTACGCAGATGGAATGTTCGGAAGAGCCCTGGGTGATAAGGATGACGTTGATCTTTTCCCCGGACAGCGCTTCAAAGAGACGTTTGGAGAAGCCGGGTATGCCGACCATGCCGCTGCCTTCCAGGCTAAGGAGGGCAATTTTCCCGATGCTGGAGATGCCCCGGATGCTGCCCCCGTTGCGGGCGGATGCGAACTCTATTACGGTGCCTGCGTCGGCAGGAGAAAAGGTATTTTTTATCCATACGGGGATACCTTTTGCCATTACGGGCTGTATGGTGGGGGGATAGATCACTTTAGCGCCGAAATGGGATAATTCCATTGCCTCCTGATAGGAGATATGGGGGATGACCTTTACGTTGGATACCAGGCGTGGGTCGGCTGTCATCATGCCGGATACGTCCGTCCAGATCTCTACCGTGCCTGCGTCTACGGCTGCCGCCAGGATCGCGGCCGTATAGTCGGAGCCGCCTCTTCCCAGGGTGGTGGTAATGTTGTTCCTGTCGGAAGCGATGAACCCCGGCAATATGAAGAGGTCGCCTTTAGCGGTGTCGAAGAATTCGCGGATCTTTTGGTTGGTGAGGGGAAAGTCCACGGCTGCATAGCCGAAATTGGAGTCTGTGCTGATCAGCTGTCTGGAGTCCTTCCAGGTATTGGGTATATCAAGAGCTTCAAACCTTGCGGCAATGATGATGGAGGAGAGGAGCTCGCCATAACTGACGATCTTATCGCGGGTGCGGGCCGACAGCTCGTTAAGGAGGAATACTCCGTTGCAGATGTCCTCGATCTCGTTACACTTTGTTTTTACCAGGCTGAGCACGCTGCTTTGGCGGGTGAGAGGCAGCAGATGTTTTACGGCTTCCAGGTGGCGTTGTTCGATACTGTGAAGCTTTTCCTTATAGGATTCGTCCCCAGCGGCAGCAGACAGGCCGGCCTGGATCAGCATATCGGTGATGCCTCCCAGGGCTGAAACGACGAGGATCGTCCTGTCCTTTGTCATGGCCTGGCGGACGAGCCCGATGACCTTGTTTATGTTCTCTCCGTTGGCTACTGAAGTACCTCCGAATTTTAAGACCTGCATATAGTTGGATTGTGAATTGAAATAGATAAAAAGTAACCTTTCTTTAGTTGAAAGCCTTGTATCAGGCCCATGTTATGATATGGAAATTGACAACCCTTAACGGGTTGTGGATGTTGTCGTGGAAGTAATTGTAACTTGCGCAACGAATGGTGATGGGGATATGCCACAGGC
>DASZVM010000683.1:0-3620 GCA_035547295.1 Puia sp.
TGGAGCTGCCCGACCATTCATCGCCGTCAAAGCTCCATACACCACCACCGTGGTTGCGGAATGGAGAAGGGGCGATGGAGATCGTGCCGGGCTCCCCGTCAGGCGAAGAAAAAGAGAACGCCTGGCCATCCATGACAGGGACTTTTTTCTTCTTCACGGAGACATTGTCATCGTTGAACTCGGAAACAGGCTTACCATTGATATAGACGTTGTTACCTCTGATCTCCACCGTTACCTTCGCGTCTTTGTCGCTCTTGTGCCTGATAACGATCTCATCGTAATCCCGGAGCTTATCGCCGGAAGTATCATTATCGTCCCCGTTCTTGTTCTGGGCAAAACCGGGAGCGTGCAACAGCAGGACAAGTGCCGCCAGCCCGGAGGTCTTAAGGAGATATCTTTTCATCTTTATAGGTTTTAAAATTATCTACGTGCGTTTTCGTAGATCAAATATAAGGCTTTTTGAAAAAATACGAAAGTCTTCGGAAATAAGAAATGTTAAAACCTTTTCAGGGGCAGGAGCAATTTTTCCAGGCCATTGATCTTTATCTCATATATAGTGGCCAGCAGCATACCCAGCTTTCCCTTGGGAAACCCTTCCCGGTGGAACCATTCCAGGTAGGACACGGGCAGGTCGCATAAGATCGTATCCTTATATTTCCCAAAGGGCATCTTCATCGTGACCAGGTCCCTGAGAAGCTCAGGGTTGGGTTGAGGTGATGGATTCTCCAATCTTTTGATATTTTTTGGCTTTCCCCATTTATATTTGTACGCATTGTTAAAGCAGAAACCTTGTAAAGGTACACTAAATCAAGCTGTTTTATCGTTGTCCTATCCCCCTCCTATGATACCATTGTTCGCGGATGAAGAAGATCAAGTATTACTATAACACCAATACTCTCCGGTACGAGAAGCTGGAGACGCCCCTGCGGGTGACCCTGCTCCGCGTGCTGGGCTTTATGTCGGCGGCTGTCGTTACGGCACTGATATTGGTGTCCCTGGCCTACAAATATTTCCCTTCGGTCAACGAAAAAAGGCTGAAACAGCGTAATGAGGCCCTTCAGGACAATTATTATACCCTGAATGAAAAAGTGGAAAAGCTGCAGGGCCAGATGGCTGAGCTGGAAAAAAGAGATAATAATGTCTACCGGGCCATTTTCGAGGCGGCGCCCATCCCTGACAGCGCCAGGGCCAAGGCGGCAGAGCATGAGCAGGAGATCAGGCTGGTGCAGGGCATGGACCAGGAAAACCTTTATATCTCTGTTGCCACCACGCTCACAAGGCTCAGCGCCCGTATGGACAACCAGGCTAAATCCTACACACAGATAGACGGGTTTATAAAGAATAAGGAGCAGCTCCTTGCCTGTACACCCGCTATTCAGCCCGTCAGCAATAAGGACCTCAGCCGTATAGCTTCCGGCTTTGGCTATCGTATCGACCCCGTTTATAAGACGACCAAGTTCCATGCAGGACTTGATTTTGCCGCCCCCCAGGGGACGCCCATCTATGCTACGGCCAATGGTACCGTCGAGGTAGCCGGCAACACAGGCAATGGCTACGGGAACCACGTCGTCATCAACCATGGCTATGGCTACGGTACGCTCTATGGCCATATGTTCCGGGTAAAAGTAAAGCCCGGCGAAAAGGTCAAACGGGGGGAGATCATCGGCTGGGTAGGCAGCACAGGGAAAAGTACGGGCCCGCACTGTCATTACGAAGTACACCGCAATGGCGACCCTGTGGATCCCGTCTTCTATTTCTACAATGATATCACCCCGGAACAATATGACCGTCTGTTGAAGTTAGCCGCGTCCAGCAATCAAAGTTTCGACTAATCCTGCGTATCTTCACAGGACGGACAAACGGAACGATTTTTGACCGACAAATCCCCAATGAAGAAAGAGTTTTCCCAAATGGCGTTCAACTTTCCCATGGAGGCGGAACCCGAGGCTCCTCCCGGGGAAACCATTGTTGCCCATAATGGGAATGCCCTGGGCCTGTCGGCGGAAGAAGAGCAGGCCGTCCATGAAGAAGGACGCCGGGCCGGAGTGGTCGTACGCCTGAAGACCTTAAAAAAGACGGAGCCCATCGTAACGGAAGCCCCGGTGATCCCTGCAAAGGAAACACCCGCGCCGAAACCTCTTTCCCCTGCGGAACTTCCTCCCCCCGCGGAGCCGATGTTCATCCAGATGGAGCTCCTGCCGGCAGGCGAGTCACTTCCAAAAGATAAGCCCCTCCCAACGGACCAGCCCCTGCCGGCAGGCGAGTACATCCCAATAGTCGAGTCCCTTCCGGGTACGGCAGTCTCCCCACGGCCGGAACCCATGCCTGAGCCTTCCCCCGTGCCAAAACCGTCACCGGAACCGGAGCCATCTCCCTTGCCGGACCCATTGCCGGAACCCGGTCCTTTGCCCAGACCGGAACCAGCACCCCGGCTGACCGCCCAAAAGCCCGTCCGTCGCCCGGTCGTTGCAGAAAAGCCCGCAGGGGCATCTGCGGCCAAACCAACCCTGGCCGAAAAATCCAAACCAGCCCCTGCCGCCGAAAAACCCAAATCAAAGAGGGGTCGCAAATCCCTGAAGGAAGTGGCGGCAGAAGCCAGCCTTATCAATATCCCGGAGGACGAGATCTTGTTCAGCAAACAATATTACACCATGGGAGAAGTGGCTGAAATGTTCCACGTCAACCAATCCCTGCTCCGTTTTTGGGAAACGGAGTTCAGCATCCTGCAACCCCGGAAGAATAAGAAAGGCGATCGCTATTTCCGGCCGATAGATATCAAAAACCTCCACCTGATCTATCACTTGCTGCGACAACGGAAATACACCATCGAAGGGGCCAAGGAGTTCCTTCGTAAAAATAAGACAGCCGACCAGCGGTTTGAAGCCATTCAGCGGCTGCAGCAGATAAAGGCCTTCCTGCTCGAGCTGAAGGCACAGCTATAAACCTTAATAATATGAAGCATTTATTACTTATCGCGATCATCATCGGCCTGGGCATCCTCACCCGGGCGGAATCCGAATACACCGTCTCCACCGACGGCACCCATAAGATCTTAAAAGGGCTCATCAGCCGGGACATGCTGGAAAAGGATACGGCATTCTCCTGGTTCTATCATAACCGCCGCGCTTACGCACCGGATGCAACCCAGACCGCCGTTATCCGTGCAAAGGCCCCGCAGGTGCAATTCCTTGTTTTCACCGGTACCTGGTGCGAGGAAGCCCAGTATATCCTCCCCCGTTTTTTTGCCCTGATGGATGCCGCCGATGTCCGGCCGGACCAGGTGACCCTGATAGGGGTGGACCCTTCGAAGAAGACCGTCCATAACCTTACGGAAGCCATGCATATCACGGCCATCCCTACCTTCATCGTGCTGAAGGACAATAAGGAAATAGGCAGGATATCCCCCGCTGACCGCAACAGCTCATGGGAAAAAGACCTCGTCAGCCTTCTCCAGTACCAGGATTGACAGGCACGGTATTAAGACCGCTGACCCGTATATCCGTGCTGGCTCCCGCAACATCGATCTTTAACGTCTCCAGCAAACGCAGCGCGTCCAGGTTGATAGCCTGTTTGACGCTATTGAACTCATCCTGGGTAAAAGGGGCCGTGAAATAGTCCAC
>DASZVM010000684.1:0-4267 GCA_035547295.1 Puia sp.
AGATACTCGTCAACCTCATCGGCAATGCCATAAAATTCACCGAAAAGGGAGAGATCGTCGTGACAGTGAAAAAAGAGGATGTACTGCACAGCGGCCAGAATAAAAAGTACCAGCAGCTGGCCATCTATGTAAAAGACACAGGCATCGGTATCCCACCGGAAAAACTGCAAAAGATATTCGAAAGCTTTACCCAGGGCGACGCCTCCACCACCCGCAAATATGGCGGCACAGGGCTGGGGCTGACCATCGCGAAAAACCTTGCTGAAATGATGGGCGGCTCTCTCACCGTCGAAAGCCGGCCCGGCGTCGGCAGCACCTTTATCCTGCGTCTCGCCCCCGAGATCGTGCACGAGGCGCCTGCCCGTACCTTCCATCCCAGACCCACGCTTAAACGTGTCCTCGTCATCGACGACAATACCACCAATTGCAAACTCATGCAGGAGCTCTTCAGCTGTATGGAAGTCGAATGCACCCTATCCACCAGCGGACACGACGCGCTGCAAGTGCTGAAAAAGGCCGGCGCCGATGACCATGGGTTCGACCTGATCATCACCGACTACCAGATGCCCGTCATGGATGGCATAATGCTGGTGAAAGAGATCAAGACCCTGCTAAAAGACCATCGTCAACCCTTTATATTGATGCTTTCCTCCCTTGAAAGGGATCTGCACCGCAGGGAGGCCGAGCGGGCAGGCATCGATCTCTTCCTGTCAAAACCAGTAAGGTTCAACGAGCTCGACCAGATCCTCACAGGCATTTTTGAAGGAGGAACGCCTCCCACAGCTACGCCCGGCGATATACCCACGATCCGGCCATTGGGTAAGGACCAGTCGGTCATGGTAGCCGAGGATGAACCTTTCAATATGCTGCTGATCTCGGAAGTATTGAAAAAAATGGGATTCGCCGTTATCAAGGCATCTTCAGGCAAAGAGGCCCTGCAGCTTTTGGACGATCATGATCCATGCATCATCTTCATGGACATCAATATGCCGGAAATGGATGGTTATACCGCTACCCGCGCCATACGCAATCTGGAGACCTCCCGCCGTAACATACCCATCATCGCGCTGACCGCGGATGCAATGGCGGAGGACAGGGAAAAATGTATGGCCGCCGGAATGAACGGCTTTATCTCAAAACCATTCCGTATGGAAGAGATCGAGGAAGTATTGCGTAAATATGTCACCGGCCCACTACCGGCCAACCCCCGCGCCAATTGAGCTTCTCTATCCGCAGTTTGGGGCAATGCTATTTAGCAGCGTCCGCATATTCGTTCGACGAAGATAATTTGACCTTGAAGACGGTAAAGGAATGGGGCGCTGCGTCCACGTTGACCGCTTTGCCCTTTACTTCTATCTGTCTGTCCGATGGGCTGACAGCCGCGGCATCCCCGATCTTGTTGATCGCGCTCAGCTCCGTATTCTCCAGCACTGTCAGCGTACCGGTCCCGGATAGTTTCTTCACCCCTTCGATATTCAGCTGAATGGGCTGCGCCGTGGCCGAGGTATTCACCATCTTTACGATCAGCTCGTTCGACTTTCTGTCTATCACCGCCGAGGCATACAAGCTGTCCTCACCGGCTAACGATCTGTTATCATGAAGGGCAGGCACCACATCCGTCCCCTTGTTCAGGGAGAAAAGCTTTTGCACATAATAATTGGGCGTGCCATTCACCCGCAGATTGTCCACCCATATCAGGTCCGGGGTCCATTGCCATCCATCCACATGGGCGAACAAAGGCGCATAGCTGGCCATTTCCACCACATCCGCATTCCTTTCCAGCCCCGTCATAAAAGCGGCTTCCGACAGGGCGGTGCCCCAGTTGTTCTTATTGTATACGCTCACCGTCTTGTCACTTTGAGCAGCATATTCGCCCGCAAATACTTTTGATCCGTTGCGGGGGTAGGTGTCATACCGGCGGGCGTTTTCCTGGAACCATTCCGGCCGGCGATAATAATGTTCGTCGATAATGTCCGCATGCATGCCGCGCAGCTCCTTATTCAGATATTCATACCTGTCTCCGTTGGGGTCAGTGCCGCTGCTGTTCACCAGCCTGATATCCGGATATTTTTCCTTGATGGCTTTTGTAAATACTTTCAGTCTCTCCACATATTGCGGTCCCCAGTTCTCGTTGCCAATACCCATCATCTTTAAATGAAAGGGCTCCGGGTGCCCCATATCCGCCCTTACCTTTCCCCATTTCGTATTCACATCCCCATTGGCGAACTCTATCAGGTCAAGCGCATCCTGTACATACGGGTCCAGCTCATCGAGAGGCACCACCTCGGCCGTATTGAACTGACAGGCCATACCACAGTTGAGGATGGGCAGGGGCGATGCGCCGATGTCCTCCGCCAGCTGGAAATATTCATAAAACCCAAGCCCGAACGTCTGGAAATAGTCAGGCGTAGGCCGGTGGGCGAACTCTACATTCCAGCGATTCATGATCAGTTGCCGTTGATCGAGGGGGCCAAGCGTTTTTTTCCATTGATATCGGTTGGAAAGATCACGCCCTTCCACGATACATCCCCCGGGAAATCTGATAAAGCCCGGCTTCATATCCGCCAGCATCTGTATCATATCCGCCCGCATGCCGCCGGGACGCCCTCTCCAGGTGTCTTCGGGGAAGAGGGATACCATGTCCATGTCTATCATCCCGCTGCCTTCGAATGAGATATTGAGCCGGCCATGTAAGGCCGTATCCGTGGAATGCAGACTGATAGCCGCCTTCTTCCATTCCTGGCCGGAGGTAGCCGCGGGTGTCAGCACCTCGGACCCGATGACCTGGCCGTTGCTGTTCAACAGCTTAAGATGCAGACGCAGACCTGCGGAAGACATCCTGTACATCATGGAGAAATCATACCGCAGCCCTTTCCTGATCCCCATGCCCCGGAACCCTTCGTTGGTAAGGCTCAGCGTGTCGGCGGCATCGGTCTTGGTGACCCTGATATATCGCGGGTTGGCGGGCGCTTCTTCCTTTCTGTTGATCACAAGAACATCCCCCTCCCTGAACCTGCTTTGCTGCACATGCCACCCCATCAGAGGCTGAAAGAATTCAAAGCTCCTGTTCTTAACCATTTCCGCATAGATCCCTCCGTCGGCGCCCATATTGATGTCCTCAAAAAATATCCCCCACATGGTGGGCTGGACCTTTGCGACAGATGTATTTGCCTTTATGACGATGGCCGTCCTTTTTTGAGCATTCGCTACCTGCGCCGGCGAAGAAATAAATAAGCCCGTTGCGATCAGCGATGTTGCAAACCATTTTTGTATGATCATGTTACTTTTTTTTACCCCACACTGCGATGCCCGCATTGTTCAGTCCGGTGAAAATAATGGTGTTTTTCCTGTTTTCCCAATCTCTTCCTTTTTGTACAAAGACTTTTTCAGTAGTACCGTTGCTCCACTTCAGCTGTAACCAGGGAGCGCTGTAAGTCCATGTGTTGGCCGCGTTCCCGTTCAGGGTCCCGTCCGCTGCGATGGTCAGGTCTTCCGGCAGCTGGAAGTCCGGCGAGATCTGTTCGGCGGAATAACCGGGGACGACCTTGTAGTTGAGCATGACCCTCTCCCAGCCGCTGGTGAGGTCGCCCTGCGAGATCACAGAATCCTTTTCCCAAGCATATCGCTCCGGCGATGCAACGGGCCATCCGTCCGGGGTCCAGAATAATTTGCGAACATGAAGGTCCATATAGTATTTGTCCACACCCGGCCGGCCCTGATGCGCGATATAGTATTGACCCGCTCCGTCATCAAATACCGTGCAATGAGATACGCCCTGCCAGCCGCTGTGACCTGAGAATTTATACGGCGCGATGATCATGGGTCCGTGATCCACATTGGTATTGGCGTCCATGCCATCGTAATCATAAGATGGTCCGTCTGATTTGTCGCCTTTCATGACCCGCACAAATGGCCTAAAAATGCGTTGTTTCGATCCCTCTTACCCTGGATCATTCTCTGTAAGTCGTCGTAGGGCTGATCGGTGCAGTAAAGGTGTTCAAGTTTCGATCCCTCTTTCTCTGGATCTCCTCCTATAAGAGGCTGCAATAGCTGGTTATATCGTGCAGCCGGATTTGTTTCGATCCCTCTTACGCTGGAATACCCTCTATAACATTCTGCCTTAATACACGAACTGGCTTTTTACCTACAGTTTCGATTCCTCTTCCCTGGAATACTCTCTATAACCCGCCCGCCGACAAAAGGAGCTGGTGCAGTTATTTGTGTTTCGATCCCTCTTCCGCTGGAATACTCTCTATAACGAGAACAA
>DASZVM010000685.1:0-4179 GCA_035547295.1 Puia sp.
CGCCGATGGCTATATTGTCCTTGATAAACCATGCAGCCTTGGGGTCTATTACAACCGAGAAATTATGGCCTTCGTTAAGGCTGAGGTCCAGGTGGGTAATGTCTCCGCCGACCATAACGTTGCCCTTTTGTATCTGAGCATTGGACATTAAAAAGCACGTAAATCCAAGAATGAAGGTAAATAGTAACTTTTTCATAACAGCACATTTACCTGGCTACCTAAATAATCATACCCATGCCCAATGAGCTGCTATATATTGCCTTTTTTCATTTCGCTTACCGCGTGGTCCACTGCCCGCGCAGTCAGGGCCATATAGGTCAACGAAGGGTTTTGCGTCGAGGTGGAGGTCATGCAGGCGCCGTCCGTGACGAATACATTGTTGCATGCATGCAGCTGGTTCCATTTATTCAGCATGGAAGACCGGGGGTCCTTACCCATACGGGCGCCACCCATCTCATGGATATCCAGGCCGGGCGCTTTGTGACTGTCCTCGCCCCGTATGTTCTTAAACCCCGCAGCCGAGAACATCTCGCTCAGCTGTTCCATATAATCCTTCACCATTTTCTCGTCGTTGTCGTCATAATCGATGTTGATCCGCAGCAGCGGCATGCCCCACGCATCTTTTTTATCCGGATCGAGGCTTACCGTATTCGTCTCCTTCGGGATCGTCTCCCCCATCATATGCGAATGCACTTTCCAGTTGCCTAACTCGGGACCGAGGAGATTGTCCTTAAGGCTGGCTCCAACGCCGGACCTCTTCGTCTCCAGACGGCGCCAGGCGCCAAAGCCGCTGGCATAGCCCCTGAGGAAATCCGTTTCCTGCCGGTGTACATTCCTAAACCGTGGCATATAGCCGCCGCCGGCAGGATTACGACCATCCGTCATCAGATCGGGAAAGCCGTCGTATTCAGCCGCCACTGTCGCCCGGTAATTGTGGAATGCCACATATTTCCCCAACACACCGCTGTCGTTGCCCAGCCCGTTGGGGAAACGTCCCGACCGGGAATTCAACATGATGAGGTTCGTATTCAATGCGGCTGCGTTGATAAAGATAACCTTTGCATAAAATTCCATCACCTGTTTCGTTTGCGCATCCATGACACGTACGCCCGTCACACGGCCCTTTTGATCGTCATAGATGACTTCCTGCACGACGGAATGAGGTCTTAAGGTAAGTTTACCCGTTTTGAGCGCCCAGGGAATGGTGGATGAGTTGGAACTGAAATAACCTCCAAAGGGACACCCCCGCTGACAAAGCACCCGCTGCTGACATTGTGCCCTGCCCTGCTGAAGATGGATCGCTTCAGGCTTTGATAAATGGGCGCACCTTGCGCTGATAACATGCCGGCCCGGATATTTCCGGCTGACAACTCCCTTGAAATAATTCTCCACGCTGTTAAGCGGCCAGGCCGGCAGGAACTCTCCGTCCGGAAGATGAGCGATGCCATCCCTGTTGCCCGCTATCCCCGCAAACTTTTCCACATGGCTGTACCAGGGAGAAAGGTCCGCATACCGGATAGGCCAGTCCACGGCAAAACCGTCCCGGGCAGGCCCTTCAAAATCAGCATCGCTCCAACGCTGCGTCTGCCGGGCCCAAAGCAAAGACTTGCCGCCCACCTGGTATCCCCGTATCCAGTCAAACGGCTTTTCCTGCACATATGGATGTTCTGTATCCTTTACAAAAAAATGCATCGCATCCTCTTTGAATGCATAGCAACGGGCTACCACCGGATTCGCCTCCCTGATCTCATACGGCACTTCACCCCTGTGCGCAAACTCCCACGGATACATATTGGTGGTAGGATAATCCACCGGGTGTTTGACATCCCTGCCCCGTTCGAGCATCAGTGTATTGATCCCCCTTTCAGTCAGCTCCTTTGCGGCCCAGCCGCCGCTGATGCCGGAACCGATCACAATGGCGTCGAAAGTACGCTCCTTGATACTGTCTACGTTGAGATTAGGCATATTTTTTACCGGCTTTTAGTTTTGAGACGGGGAAATTGGCGTCATAACGACCGGGGATCAGTTCATACCTGATCTGTTCGGTCATAAAATATTCTGAATTCGTGTAACCGAGAATGGTCTCCCTTTTAGTGACATCATAGAAAAAGGCGATATCATCCTTGCCCCGGTGCTGCTCGATCTCGTTAAGCAGCCCCTCGCGCTGAACGGTGGTACATTCGCCAAAATGCTTTCCATAATGATCCTTCGCCTTGTTCCTTAGCTGGTCAAGCCCTTTCATAAAGGTCACCTGGTCCTTCCTGCTGAAGCAGTCATCTACCATTTTAAGCACGAATAAATGCAGCTGAAGGTCCCTGGCGCCGGGAACATCCGTTGCAGGGATCATCGTCTCCGTAACATCAGCCAGGAAGCTCTCCTGCTCCGCACTTATATCTATATTCTTTAAAGCTATGGCAGCCTTTTCATGCTGCTGTCCCTGTATACAGGAAGGCAATATGGACGCCCCGCCGAGGACGAGGGCCAGGTTTCTGATAGCAATACGTCTGTTCATAACATCAAGGTACGACAGTTTCCCTCATTAAAACGGGTGAACGTATTTATTATCGTCGTATATTCATTTATGCATAAGATATTTTCCCTTCTGATATTGATCGTTACGTCCCTGCAGACGATGGCCCAGGACTACCTCTCTTTTGACAAAAAGGAGCTTATCAGCAGCGGTGACACCCTGCGCTATCGTATCCAATATCCATTGGATTACAGCCCTTCAAAAAAATATCCGCTGATCCTGTTGCTGCATGGCTCGGGAGAAAGAGGCAGCGATAATGCGGCGCAGCTGAAGTGGGGAGGCAGTCTCTTCGCGGACTCTGCCAACAGGGCGAAGTTCCCGGCCCTGGTGGTATTCCCCCAATGTCCTGCAAACAGCAGCTGGTCAAGGCTGACGGTCAACCGGGAAGATTCATTGCGATTCCATTTCCTGTCCGACTCTGCGCCCACCAGACCCATGGAAATGGTGATGCAGCTCCTGGATTCACTGGCGGCAGGAGGAAATGTGAATACGAAAAAGATCTATGTCGGCGGGCTATCCATGGGAGGCATGGGTACCTTTGAGATCCTCTGGCGGAAACCTCATTTTTTTGCAGCAGCTTTTCCCATCTGCGGCGCCGGCGATCCGGCAAAGATCACCCTCTACGCCCGGAAATTCCCCATCTGGATCTTTCATGGCGACAAAGACCCCGCCGTACCTGTTGCCAATTCCCGTCTGATGGCCCATGAATTAAAAGCCGCTAAAGCAAAGGTCACCTATACGGAATATCCCGGGGTTGGACATGACAGCTGGAAAAACGCATTTGCAGAGCCGCAGCTACTTCCCTGGCTGTTCAGTATGAAAAAGTAATGACTTTGCCGCTCTTGTTGGTCACCTTCACCGACCAGTGCGCCAGGCTCTTGCCGGCATCCATCAGAATGGCATCGCTGAGGTCTGTACCATTGGAATTGAACTTTATAGCGACAGGCGGGAAAGCGACCCCATATCCATCCTCCGATGAATAGCTTATGCTGGTCTTTGTTGAAGAAGCGCATCCTGCGCTGCCACAGGCCATCCTGTAGCTATAGCTGTCAAAAAAGCGCAGGACCCCGTCCAGCCGTAATCCATCCGTCTCATATTGCTGAAAGGTGATGGTGACATCCACCAGGCTGCTGTTGGTGCTGGACGTTGAAGAGGAAGCGCTGGTCTTTGAAAAAGAGCCATTGACAACCGCTTTCCCTCCCGTGCCGCCGTTGAGTGCAAAATCCGCATACTTTTGCGCTTCTTTTGTCAGGGCCGGCTTTAACGTAGCAGTCCACAAGCTATTGATCTTAAGGAAGGCGGCCTTTGCGGTCACCTCGTCTGTGATAGGCGTACCGCCGCCGCCGGAGCCGGATTTGCCGCATGCGCTCATCAGGCAGGAAAAGGTAATGATCAGAATAGTCGGAAGCTTGCTCATGGTGATCCTTGTTTAGACACCAAAACTACAGGGCGCAAGGGCTGCAGTCAATATAACGAATGTTATAGAAACTTCGTAAATTCCCTTATGGAACCACGAATGATTGCGCTGCTGCTTTTTGCGACCCTGCATTGTTTTGGCCAGCCGGTGACCGCACAGGCCCGCATATTTGAAGAGGGGATCATTTCCACGGGCGACTATGAGACCCATCCCGCATTTTCACCCTCCGGGG
>DASZVM010000686.1:0-3753 GCA_035547295.1 Puia sp.
CGATGTTATAGGTATTGGTAGTACCACCACCCTGTGTATAGGTAGCAGTGGTATACGCCGAAGCCAGCCGGGAAATATTGCCGGCCCGGCCATAGGTAGCCCGCAGGTTCAGGGATGACAGCGCATTCCAATGATAAAAACGCTCGTTGTTGATCTGCCAGGCAAGACCGCCAGACCACAGGGGCACACCCTTTTTATTGTAATTTAACCCAAAGAGATTGGCCAGGTCTTCACGGCTGCTGAACGACAGGGTATACAGGTTGTGATATGTATAGGAGGCATTGGTATAATAGCTGATGAAGTGATCCACCAGTTTAGCAGAGGGCGCAGCGCCAGGGATAGGTCTGGGATTCACCATCTGCCAGCTGGAATAGTTGGAATCATAGTTCACCGGCGTGTAGCTCCCATTCTCCGGGTTATAACTATATTGTCTGTCATATTTCGCCGTGCTCACCACGCTCCTGATCTCATAACCCGCAATGGCCGTCAGATGATTCCTGCGTGACCAACTCTTATTGTAATTCACCTGTATCCTTCCCTGATGGGCCGTGGTCTCCTTTGTGGCGAAGTCCATAATACCACCCTTTGCAGGTATCGGATAGGACAGCTGGTTCGTATTCGGATCCACCTGGATATAGCTGTTCCTTAAATTAGTAGTATAATAGGACGTTTCACCGTGCAGGTCGGCGCCATCAACTCCTCCATTCTGGTACTGATATTTTATTTCCACATTCAGTGCCGGCGTGAATGTATACCGGGCGCCAAAGTTCAGCAGGAGATCCCGCGTTTTGCTCGTATTATTCTCCAGCAGCCGGTCGCTCACAGGCACATAGCTCCAGTCCGGAAAGCCAATGGCCTTCGCAGCGGCAAGATATTCGGGACTATAATCCAATGACACCGCCGCTGGATCACCCTGCCCATCGACGAGCCTTGCGTACGGATAAAAACCTTTATTGGCAACAGGACTCCTGTAGTTAAAACCCGGATTCGCGTCCTGGCAAACGGTGCTATGTGTATAGTTCATGCCAGTCTCGATGGTCAGCGGCGTGCTGATCCGCATGATATTTTGCAGCCGCACGGATACCCTGTCAAAGGAGGAGCCCGTCAGACTGTATGTATTGTGGTCCCAGCCCAGCGATGCGTAGTAACCTGCGTTGTCGGTACTGGCCGAGGCCTGGATAAAATGCTGCTGGCTGACGCTGCCCTGGTAGAAATATTTCCGGATGCCTTTCCGGACGTCCTGTGTCTTCAGGTTTTCGATAAGGCTGCCCGCCGCACCCACGGACAGCGATCCATCATCTACCTGTTTAAGATAGCCGACCACAGGCGTGACGGGCATATTATTAGACGGGAAAATATATCCTTTTGCGTACAGGTCCTTTTCCCAATCTATAAAGTCGGCGCTGGAAATATTGGATACGTTGTGAAGATCGGGCGCCGGCTGGAAAGTGACAGAGGTATTAAAGCTGATCAGCGGCGTCAGCGTGCTATATGCGGTGCTGTCGTTGACCTTGCCCCGGCGGGTATTGACCACCAGGACGCCATTGCCTGCCCGGACGCCCCAGATAGAGGCTGTAGCGGCGTCCCTCAGCACCGAAATGCTTTCTATGTCGTTGGGGTTGAGATTGGCCAGGTCGCCGTCATAGGGGAAGTTGTCCAGTATGACAAGCGGCGCGGGGTTGGCATATAACGTGCTGCGTCCCCTTATCAGGGGCATTTGCCGGATGGGAATACCGGCGGCAGACTGCCCATGATTGGTCAGCAGTCCAGGAACGAGGTTTTCTATCCTGTCAGGCACGCTGGTGGAAACGCTTCTGTTGAGAAGATCGTGGTCGATGTAGCCAAAAGAACCGGTGGCTCTTTCTTTGGGCAGCCGTTGATAGCCATTGCTCAGGGGAAAGACCACGCTGAAATTCTGCAATTCGACAGGTTTTTCCTTCATCCGGAGATGGAGGTCGGTCCTGCCCTGTATCTGTATACGCAGATGGTCCATGCTGACATGCCGGCACAGGAGGACTGCATCCGGGTCTACCTGGGACAGGCTAAAAGCGCCTGTGGAGTCCGTGGTAGTCATCTTTTTTGTCCCTTCGACGGCGATGGTCACCCCGGAAAGAGGATCACCTTTCATATCGGTGATATTACCCAGCACGTCTATCAGCATATCGGAGGATGAAGACAGACCGGCTCCGAAAGGTGTGCGCGCTTTTCTTTTTATCACATATTGATTGGAGTCTATTGTATAGTCGGACGGACTTACGCCAAAGTACGATCTCAGAAAGGTATCGATGGGCATGTTGCTGATGTCCAGATTAACTTTCTGGTCCATGAGCCTGGGTTCATTTTTGAAAAAGAAATAGTAGTGTATCTGTCCGTAGATGTCTTCGAACACTTTCTTTAGCGGCACATTCTTTTCATGACAGCTAATGGTGTTTTGTGCATAAGCAGAGGTGCTTACGTGAATGAGAAAGAGAAGCAAGATGGCAGCAAGGACGCGCATGTATTTGGATGATAAGGAATAAAGGAGAAAATCATAAATGGATCATTAACACAAAGAATGCTCAGCCAGTGTCTCCATGAGGAGGAAGTACGAATTCCTACGATCGGAAAATATCTTGCTTGGGTAATCCGGTCTCACAGCGTGGTTAATTAAGGTTAGGCTAAAAATACAATTTTTTTGGTAATGTGGAAAAAAAGCAACAAAAACCCGGGGATATCCCTGCTTGTTACCACCGTCCTTTTGACCTGGTGTACAGGCTTGCCGGCCCAGCCTGGAGCAAAGAAAAAGGACAGGCCAAAGACCCATATCGAATATTCGCTGGATACCGTGATGATGAGGCTCGATAACATGCATCTCACGCTGAACAGGATCAATGACTTTCAGGACAGAGGGTTCGACACCCGCAAAGTGGAGCGTCAGCTGCCGGAGATCAATCGTACCGTCGAATTGATAAGAGCGGACCTGGCCGGTAGTACTGTGCTGGAATACAAGCAGTTGTTGCTTTTTGAATTTATGCTGAACGACATCCGGGACCAGCTGGACAGCTGGCGGAGCGCCCTTTTTAAATTCAACAGCGATCTGGTGAACATGAATGCCGAGATGGGGGCGTTCTCAAGGGATTCCGTTATACGCCAATTGATTACGGATAGTATCTACCGGCAGATGTACCTGGATGAGCTCAGTCAGTTGCGGGAGAAATGGGATAAGGCCAGGGATTCCACCCGGGTCCATCTTATTCACATCAATCAGTTGCAGTCATCTATGACCAGACCTTATTTCTTTACCGTCGATCTGTTGAACCAGGTGGACAGACAAAAAAAGGCGCTGACAGACAAGTTGTTTGCAAAAGAGTATCCTTTTATATGGGAAGGGCAGCGCAATGACAACAGGGGCATTCTTGCCGTGCGCACTTTGCGATCTCAAAAAGGTATTTTGGGGTATTTTTTACTCCATTATTGGGCGTATTACCTGTATATGGTGCTGATAGGTCTGCTGTTCTTTTTTTGGGTATACAGGAGCTACCATATTATCCGGCAAAGCCAGGATAAGGAATCGCTGCTCAGAGATCTTCATGTACAATATCTGCGCCCCCGTCCTTTCCTGGGCTCCCTGGTGGTAATGCTGAACGTGCTGCCTTTTTTTAATCTGAATGCACCTCCGGTACTTTCACAGTGGGGGCAATTTATCTTATTGATCGTGGTCAGCGTATTTTTTTGGCGGACATGGCCCCGTCCTTATTTCAGGTACTGGAGCTT
>DASZVM010000687.1:0-4149 GCA_035547295.1 Puia sp.
AACCCCGCCTTGGCAAAGACGGCCGTCAGGGCAGCGAAGATCGCAGATAATAACGCATACACCAGCCACAATGGAAGATTCTGCATGCCCAAAGATAGCTGAAAACTTATTTTCCCTCACTTATGGGCCCCGATACCATTCTTCAGCAGGATAAAAGGAGGACCTTTCTTCCAATCCATTTTCCCCTTGTTAAAAAGGGGCCCCACACTGCAATTGGCAAGCAATACATCCGGCCATCCATCCCCATCCACGTCACACACATCCATGGCGATCCATCTCCCCACCTCCGTACCCGGCACCGTATGCACATCAAAACGCAATCCCCCTTTGCCATGCAGGTATACAAACCCCTCCTCCGGATGATGATCGAAATCCGCAAAATAGGCAATGGCCGCAATATCCGGTAACCCATCCCTGTCGATATCGACAGCCGTTGCCCGGTAGCAGCCATTCAATGGAAAAAAGTATCGCTGTGTAAAATGAACACCACTGTCATTAAGAAAAACATAGACCCCATGGTAAGGCTTTAGCACAGTGGAAAAATCCCCGTTATCCCCACAGGTATAAAGAATATCCTTCCGCCCGTCACCATTTAGATCCGTCAGCTCGAAATAAGTGGAACCATAGCTGGGCGGGAAACGCAGCACTTCCTCTTCCGCAAACTGCCCCCCACCCTTGTTGGTATATAAAAATATCCCCTCTTCCCCCTGTGCGAACAATGCCCAGATATCCGGCCGTCCATCATGATCATGATCTTCGATCACCACACGGATAGCTCCCGGCATATCCCGTAACACATGTCTCTCATAAGACCCATCCCCCTTGTTCTCCAGCCAGCTGAGCGCTCCCTTGATATACCCGAACTCACAAACCACGATATCCTTTCTGCCATCCCCGTTCAGATCGGCCTCCGCAATATACACAGGACGCATCAGCTCCTTGCTCACTTCGACAAACACCGGTACAGCCGACGGTGGTCCCGGTACCCACCGGTCCACAAAACCCGCCTTTGCATTATTTGGTTGAAAGGCCCCGATATTACATGCCAGCCGGCCCTCCGGACTTTGCACCATCGATACGACAGCACCCGCAACCGTAGTACCCGGTAAAGCCCTCAACCGGTTGTCCCATCGGTAAAAAGCATGGGTAAGTATATCCGAAGCCATCACCTGGCGCAACATACTGTCATATTGTATAAAACAGACAGCCGGCGGAGATGAAGCCTCGTCCCCCGATACCTGCGGTAATACGATCCGGAATCCCGTCGTATCCGGCCTGGGCGCCTCCTTACGGGATGGCGCCACAAGACTATCCGGCGCCAGCGCTGTATAATAGGTGATGATATCTCCCCATTCCTCCGGGGTCATCACGGGCTGCGATGGATAAAATCCCCTGCCCACATTCGGGTCCTGGCTGTTCTCGGGATAGCGCTGATGCATGTATTCAAATATCCCCAGCCTTGGCCCCATAGCCGGCAAAACACCTTTCTCCCAGGTAACCGCATCCAGCAGCCCGGGTGAAGGCAGCATATGACAGGACTGGCAATATTTTACCGCCAGCGCTTCTCCCCTTGCTATATCCGCATCTTTTGCTCCCGCATGAACATGATTCTTATGATAAGAGGCGGCTGTGTTACACCCAGCCGCCCCCATGACGCCGGATAAGAGTATGAAAGATACTATCCGGAACTTTTGCTTTATTGAGTTGACATTCATGTCTCATTAGTACCCCTTATTCTGCTTCAGCTTCCCATTGCTGAGATCGATCTGCGCCTGTGGTATGGGAAAATACTCATTTTTATCCGCAGTAAAATTCCCTGTGGACAGATCACCCGTGATCTGCCGCTCATACGCATAATACGCATTCATCGTAGCCGCCGCGATCCCCCACCTCGCCAGGTCGAAGAAACGATGCCCCTCGCAGGCAAGCTCCAGCTTACGCTCGAAATAAATTGCCGGCAACGCATTGCTCGCCGTAAAATACCCGGCCGGATAAGGAGCCATGACATAATTTGCCGCCGGCGTATTCGTAAAACCACCCATCGGCTTGGTATTATCGATATACGTATGCAGTATATTCACAGGTTTCGCAGCCCTGGCCCGGACAAAATTCACATACGTTTCAGCCTGGTCATAATGTCCCAGCTGCGCTTCACACTCTGCCGCCATCAACAATACATCTGCAAATCGGATAATAGAGTAATTGATAGCCGAACCCGGCGCCCAGGTGCTCTGGTCCGAATACGTCCCGGCAGTAGCCTGCCAGTACAGGTTCTTTTTATTCGAATACGGCCCTGCCGACCCCTGGTCCCGTATCCAGTTATTACCCGGATGCAGCCCCCAGTCATGAACGGGAATACCTCGTCTCGCAACGGTCCAGTCGATCCGGGGATCAAGGTTGCCGGCATCCGGCGTAAAAGGATCGCCCGAACCAATTCCCTGGTCGTTCTTCACCGGGTGATTGTTGTAGTCCGTTATATACGGCAGACCATTTGCATCCGTCCGGTAAGAATTGGCCAGGTCCACCGAAGGCTGGAAAAACCCGCAGCACCCGAAAGGACTGTTGTACGGGAAGTTCAACATATCCCCGCCATTGGCATGAGCGATGGAATTAGTCCCGTCATGGGCAGTCATCTGTATGGCAAATACAGACTCTTTACTATTCTTCGTAGCAGCATCGAAATTGTCTTCAAATCGGTCGGTAAGCCCATACGCAAGACCGTTGGAAGTTACTCCGCCCGTACCAGGACCGCCATAGGTGCTGGGTATTACCTGGTCGAACAAAGCCTTCGCCTCCGCATATTTTTTCTCATAGAGATAGACTTTTCCCAGGTAGCACATGGCTCCCCATTTATTGATCTGTCCCACGCTGGGCTGCGTAGCCGGCAGGCTATCCACAGCCACCTTCAGGTCTGCTTCGATCTTCGGATAGATGTCCTGATCATTGGGTTGATTGGGATCCTTGGTATTCTCGTCTATCCATGGCACCATATGGAAAAAACGCCTCAATTCGAAATAATAATGTCCCCGCAGGAACTTCGCTTCCGCGGAGAACTCCGTCCGGTCGGCAGCCGAGATATACGGGTCCGTAGAGGCTGCTAATGTGGCCAGTGTTACATTACAACGCGATACGCCTTCATATAAAGCCCTCCATTTGTTGTTGAAAAATCCGTTGGAAGGTATCTCCTGCGCATTGGCTATCGGCACGATAGGCGGCTGGTCGGTGATGTTGCTGCCCTTATGGCTATCTCCGCCTGCCACGCTTCCATAGATCCAGTTGGAAGGGGATGCTTCCCAGGGATTCCCCCCGCCGATGGCGGCATTCGCCGACCCTTGCCCGTCCAGCACGGCATATGCGGCTACCAGGAACGCATCGACACCCGCCTTGCTGCCCACCTGGCTGGGCACCAGGGCGCCTAAGGCAGGCTTATTCAAAAAACCCTTGCTGCATCCGATCACCAGCATGGCAACGGCCGTTAATAAAGCGCCGGCGACTGGTAAATATTTTCTTATGTTCATATTTATATTTTTAAGGACAATCATTAAAAAGTGATCTGTAATCCAAGTAAATACTGACGGGGATTGGCATAAGCGCCCTCATCCACCCCAAAGTCCGGCGTGGTGGTATTCTGACCATTCGTGGAATTGATCGAGATCTCAGGATCGATACCGGAATATTTCGTGATAGTAAAGAGATTGGCCGCCTGTAAATAAGCCCGCACCCTGGATATACCAGCCTTGCTAAGACCATTGGCGCCGAAAGTATAACCCAGCGTCATATTCTTCGCCCGCAGATAAGATCCCTTTTCTACAAAATAAGAGTTAGGAACTGTATTCGTACTGGCATTGCCCCCATTGACAGCATCCTGGATAGGACCTTTGGCATTATGGTTGTCGAATGTCCAGGAATTATACAACGTCGTCTTGCTGGCGGCGCCGCCGGGGAAAGAACCATAAAAATCCGTCCACCACTTTACATTGTTCCAGATATCATTGCCATATACCCCATACAGGAATACACTGAAGTCGAAATGCTTGTAGTCCAAACCCAGGTTGAGGCCATATGTAAACTTCGGACTGGGATTGCCCAGGAAAGTCTTGCTGTTCGCATTGATATAACCCTGGTTGGTGACATCGGCATAACGGAAGC
>DASZVM010000688.1:0-8529 GCA_035547295.1 Puia sp.
TCCATATAGGGTATCTCACCATATAACCTGGCCACGAGATAATGATAATACGCACGCATAAAATAGACCTCCCCCAGCCGGATATTCAGATCACCCGCATTCTGCGGATTATCAGGTGTCTTGTATTTTCTTACGCCTTCCAGGATCAGGTTTGCCACCCGGATAGTGCTATAGCAATCCGACCATTTGAAACCGCCGCCCGGCTGCGTGCTGGGATTCCAGCCGCCCGTATTATAGGTCCGGGACTCCCCATTCTCCACCGTCGAGCCGCGGCATTCATCCGTAATGGCGCTGAGCGAGAAGTTCTGCAGGAATGCCAACCCCCTGCTTCGGGAATGGAGATCGCCATACAGGTCTGTCACTTCCTTGTTTACTTTATCATAATCGGAATACACCTGCTGCTCGGTCATCTGGTCATCAGGCTTCCTGTCGAGAAAATCTTTTTTGCAGCCGGCCGCCAGCAAACCCGCAGCCAATAAAAAGTAACTATATATCTTGTTCATGGATGATGCTTTATAGGGTGATATTAATACCGAAGTTGACGACCTTTGCAACAGGATACCAGTTGCCATTGGCTTCATTGAGCTCGGGGTCTACATCGGCTTCCTTCAATCCGTCAAAAGTGAGCATGTTCAATCCCTGCACATAGAGACGTGAACGCTGCAGATGCAGCTTTTTCATCCAGCGCGCCGGGAGATTGTACCCTATCTCGAAATTCTTCAACCGCAGATAGCGCATATTGTAAAGGAAAAGACTGCTGTTGTACTGCTTATTGTTATCATATTTTCCATAATGCAGCGCGGGATATTTAGCCGTGCCGGCCGTAGCAGGCGTCCACCGGTTCAGATGCATGGGCTTTACCTTTCCTATCTCGTCATTCTCGTAGATGGGGAAGTCATAGGTCGCGGGCCCGCCCAGCTGGAAGGATGTATGCAGCGCTCCCTGCCAGAGGATGCTGAAGTCGAACGATTTATAGCTAACTGTGATGGGCACCCCAAATTGGATCTCCGGTATCCGGGGATACCCCCTGGCCACCCTGTCGTTGAGGTCTGTGATCTGTCCGTCCCCATCGATGTCCTTGTATTTTACATCCCCGGGAACCACCGTACCCCATTTCTGGAAACCCGTTCCATTATTGGCCTGGTTCATTGCATCCGCCTCTTTCTGATCCGCGATAAACCCGTTGAAGACATACACAAAAGGCTGGCCCACGGGACGGCCGGTATGCTTTTGCCAGGAATATTGACGGGGGATCTCACGTTCATAAACGATCTTATTGCGGGCAAAGGAAAAATTAGGCCGGATAGTATACGTCAAATTCTGCCCGATCTTATCACTCCATGTCACTTCCAGGTCAATGCCATGGTTATCCACGATACCGACATTCAACAACGGCGCCGTCGCACCCACCAGCGATGGGAAGCCCTGCTTATCCGCATCGCCCAGGTTAGTGATGACATCATACCTGTGCTCCTGGAACAGATCCACCGAAAACGTGAGCCTGTGCCGCAGCACATCTATGTCGATGCCAAGGTTGACCTTCCTGGCTTTTTCCCAGGTCACCTCCGTATTGGCGAGCCGCTGCTGGCGAATACCACCGGGGTTGCTGTTGTTCTGGGTACCAAAATTATAGCCGTCACTGCTGTTGGCATAGAATTGAAGATAGAAGAACCGGTAGTCGCTGGGATTCGCGCCAAACTGGTCATTGCCCACCAGACCATAAGAGCCCCTGAGCTTCAGCAGGTCCAGCCAGGGCAGCGCCCCCTTCATAAAGCTCTCATTGCTGACGATCCATCCTGCCGAGACGGCAGGGAAGGTGCCATAGCGGCGACCGGGAGCAAAGTTCTCCGACCCATTGTAGCCAATATCGAACTCGGCGAGATAACGGCTGTCATAGTTGTAGGTCGCCCTGCCGGATAATCCCTGATAGCAAAAAGGTATCTCATTGTTCTTGATGCGTATGCTGCGGTTGCCCAACAGCAGACCCGTAACGGAATGCTTCCCAAAAGACCTGGCATAATCCATCTTCAGCTGATAGTAAGTACGGCCTACATCGTCATCACGGCTATAGGAATTGCCGATGGTATTGTCCGTGGTCCTCCGGGGACTGGTATAAGCGCCTGTATAATATCCCCCGTTCTTGTATATATCCACGCCATCCGCGGGATAGAAGGTGGCATAGCCGCCGTATACCCTGTAACCCTGTGTCTCCTGGGGCACCGTCCTGGAGATCCAGTAGCCTCCCTGGCGGTCATAAGAAAAAGCGCCTTCTATTTTCAACCCTTTGACAAGGGCATCCAGCTTCAAACCCAATGTAAATGTCCCATCCAGATAATTATCCCGCTGATCGAGAAAACCCGTTTTGGTCAGCTCCCCAAGAATATTGTAACGATAGGTCTGCGTACCAAAGAGCATCCCCTGGGGGAACCGCTGCTGATACGCCTGATTGGCAGGATTGTCGTTATTCTCTACTATGATAGGATAGATCGAGGGTTGCGTATTGGCGATCTCGATGATCCTGGCTGCCGTTGTACCGGGAGCATTGCGGTCCGTGATACGAGCCCCCAGGTCCAGCTTGGCATAAAACGCATTGGTCATATTTACGTCCACATTGCTCCGGAAATTATAGCGTGAAAAGATCGCCTGGGTATTGTAGGAATCATGCAGCGTCTGCTTATAGTTGCCGTTCTGCCGGAAATAATCCCCCATGATAAAATACCTGGCCCTGTCGGAACCACCTTGTATGGTAAGACTGTAGTCCTGCTGAAGATTGGACTTGAAGGCATAGTCGAAATAGTTGATATTGTAGCCTAGTCCGTCGGAATTATTCCCCTTCGCCTTTTTGAAATTATCTATCTGCTGCTGGGAAAAAAGGTTCAGCGTAGCGGGATCGACGCCCGGGTTATCATTGATGGTAGCCTCATTATATAATTGGGCATAATCTGCCGAACCCAGGTATTTTGGGAAATGTACGGGTGTATTGATACCGTTGGAGATCTTGAAATTCACGGAAGGCTTTTCCGATGCCTTCCCCCGTTTGGTCGTGATGACGATGACCCCGTTGCCCCCCCGTATGCCATAGACAGCCGTGGAGCTGGCGTCCTTCAGTATCGTAAAGCTCTCGATCTCATCCGCGCTGAGATAGTTCAATGAGCGCTCCACCCCGTCGACGATGACGATAGGACTGGCATTGTTGTAAGTACCTACCCCCCGTATGTACAGGGAGCTAAGGTCCACACCGGGCTCACCACCGGAGAACTGATTGACATTGAGCCCCGGCAGGCGCCCCGCCAATGCATTGGTAAGATTTGCCGTGGGACTCTGCTGCAGCTCCTTCGAGGAAATGGCGGATACAGCCCCCGTCACGGTCACCTTCTTTTGCGTGCCATAACCGACGACCACCACATCCTGCAGGTTCTGCGCATCCTCTTTCAATTTTATCACCACGCTGGTCTTCCCTTCCAGCGGTATCTCCTGGGTTTGATATCCAATGTAGGAGAAAACGAGCGTTGCTTCGGAATAAGGCGCCATGATGGAAAAGCTTCCGTCATCCCCCGTAACAGCGCTGGTATTGGTGCCCCTGACGACCACCGTGACGCCGGACATGGGAATATTATTGTTATTCAACACCGTCCCCTTGATCCTCACAGGCGGCGGAGCCGGGTGATAGACGACCTCCCCACCCTCCGGGGACAATGCCCCATCCTCGGGATCAGTGTTGTACAGCAGCACCTGCCGGTCACCGATGACAGCATACGAGATGCCCAGCGGTTTCAGCACATAATTAAAAAAATCGCCCAGTCTTTTGTTGGGTAATTTACAGGCCACCTTTTTATTGACCTTTACGACATCGCTGCTGTAAATAAATTCCACGCCCGTCTGCTTCTGCACCTCACGGAGCATTTTTTTCAGCTCAATTTTCTCAGTGACAAGGTCTACCTTCTTATCCAGGATGCTTTGCGCATTGGCATGTGCATGATGAACAAACGCCATCAGCAGAAGGAATTGCAGGACAAGATCTCTCAAAATGTGTAGTTTTCGGTTCATAAGCAATCATTATGGATTTTTCAAAGTTCAGACATGGCTATCGCAATGGCCACGCAGGCGTATGCGATGCCTTCAGTTTAAATATTATATTTGGGGGATTTACTTTCTTCTTAAAATGATCTTCTCTCCGTTGACCTCATAAGTACATTTCGTGCTGCGGCAAATGATCTCCAGCTGCCTGTACAGGTCATACTGCGAAATATTTCCCGTAAAATGCAGACGTCCCAACTTCTCCGACTCTGCCGTGATATCGAGACTGTACGCCTTGCTCATGACCTGCAGCACTTTTTCCAGCGGTTCGTCTTCAAAGACGAACCGGTTGTCGGACGCCTCCGCTGCCGGCTGGAACTCTCCGGTCTGCGGCGCGGGCCGCGGCTCATCCACAAGCCCTGTAACAAACTCATTGGTGACAGCGTTAAAGACGACTTTCTTATTAGGCGTGAGGATGATCCTGCCAGTCGCTTCGCCCGTTTTTTCTTCAGCCCTTCCATGCTGCTGATAGACACATACCTTTCCCGTCATCACCTGTACCTCTATCTTACCCCTGGCTTTATGCTGTATGATGTGAAAACTGGTACCCAGCACTTCCGTCGCCAGCCTGTCACCCGTATAGACGATAAAATGTTTTGCGGGATCATGCCTCACCTGGAAAAATGCAGTGCCGGAAAGATATACCTCTCTTGTAGCGCCTTCAAACTGCCTGGGATAGGACAATGTTGCATTCGGCTGCAGCAGGATGACCGTACTATCCGAAAGTACGATCCGGGACACCGTCTTCGCCGTGTTGACCTTCCGGACATACGCATCGGGGGTAGATACGACGGCCGCGGGCTCCCGGACCGTCCCCGGACGCTCTTTCATGTAAAAATAGATGCTCCCGGTGACGACTACCAGCACAATGGCCGCGGCCGCCCAGCCGGCACGACGTCTGAATGGGACGATCCGCCCCTGTTGGTCATCTCCCGGTACAGACATGCCCTCCTCTTCCTCTGCTTCCGTGGTATTTACCCGTATAGACGCCCAAAGCCTGGCTTCGATAGCATTACGCTCATCCTCCGACAGGTTCAGGTCGGACTGCTCAATAAGCCTTTCATACCATTCCAAAATGATCTTTTCCTCTTCCGGCGTGCAATTGCCGGCAAGATATTTCTGTAACAAGCTATCAAACGTAGATTGGCTCAACCTGTGGGTTTTAAGTATATAGACGAAAAAATAAGGACGACCCCTAAAAAATAGTAAAAAAAAAGTTAACGAAATGCCGGAGATGATGCCGTAAGAGTTTGATCGACTTCGTAATATGGTATTCCACCGCCTTTTCCGTCAGCCGCATATGACCGGCTATCTCCTTTACCGACTTGTGTTCATAGCGGCTCAGCTTAAAAATTGTCTGCGTCTTTTCCGGCAGCTCGCCCAGTACGTTGTCGATGACGGTTTGCAGCTGCTGTCTATCGAGACCTTCCTCAGGCATCTGGGGGATACCCGTATCCTCAAACCGTTGGAGGAATTTTGCCTTTGCAGCTTTTTGACGTTGGAAGTCGATGACCATGTTCCTGAGAGAGACCGCAAGGTACGCGCCCCAATGCCTCACCGAAAGCTCGTCCCTGTCCTTCCATACCTTCTCGAACAGGGCCTGCACCAGCTCCTCTGCATCATGCGGCGAGCCCGTCTGCTTACAAGCGATGCAATACAGCTTGTACCAGTGCTCTTTATACAATGCTTCAAATGCTTGTTTTCCGACCATATACGGTCAATGAATGACAATTCAAATAAAGCGATTTTTTTAGATATGCACGGAATTTTCTGCTAAAACCCCATGACGGAGCATTTTAAAACGTTCGCTATCATTTTTTTGGCAAACGTGTCGTATCGATAGCACCGGTTTTAAAAAGAGAAACTACGCTGGCATCTGGCTGATCCTGCCGGGAAGGCTGTCCCGGCAGATCAAATTGCATATAACTAAATGAATACTGACTCATTGGTGGCAAAAAAGTACCTTTTCGATATACCTTTATTTCACCAGTGATATCGACGCCATTTTTTATTACCCTGGGATAAAATCCATTATCAAAGCTTTTTTTGTCGATGTAGCCGACACCATACTTGCTGACAATGATCTCCGGGTCCTCCACGGTTTTGCTGGAAACAAAAAGCTTGATCTCATTTACCTGAACGTCTCCTATAATTATTTTCAACGTCGGCTTATATTCCATAATTGCGTAGATCCCAACCAGGAATATCATGATGACCGATGCAAAGGTCACCGTGAACCATTTCGAACGCAGCAAATATTTCACGAGCAGCCCTATACCAAAGGAAGCGCCTATCGTGATGAGGGCGACAAAAACTATAACAAACCATGACGGCAATATCATTGTCGTGACCTCGGACATCAAAAAGATGCCGTAAGACAAAGCAAGGATGCCTGCGGCTACAATAATATATTGTGTTATGGACCTCATCAGCTACGTCTATAAACGTTTATAAAGTTTCGCCGGATAGTATGAAACATCCGGTACAGGTTGTGAACCGGATGTAGGAGTTGTCCATCCGATGATGTCTCCCTTGTGCGTCCCGACAAAGGAAGGTTGATTGTATTGCATTATCAAATTCCCATTCACTTTCAGCGTGGCGGAAGGATAAATATCCGTATAGGCCGACACAGTTAAATTTCCGGTCTTGCCATTATAGTTCAGATCTATTCTTTGAGCCACATCGACAATTTTATAGCCAATGGCATTCAGGGAGAACTCCTCTGCCTTCGAGACGCTTGCATGTTGTTCAAAGACCGAACTGAAGTCGAGTATAACGTAATCACTGGCTCTATGTGTTACGCTGCTGTGAAACAAATTATTTCTCCCGCCCGGACCGGGATAATAATTCCGGGCCATCCCAAAGGGAGTATGCCCTACCGTCACTTCGCCATACGTATACATTAAAGTCGGTTCTCCTTTGTAATCCTTGTCAACCCGTAAGATCAATCGGGAAGTCAATTTGTCCCCGGCAGGATCTACAAGTCCGAATAATGTCGGTCCGTCCCAGTTCTTCCCGTCAATATAACTATTGAAATCGAAGGCCAAAACCTGGCCCAGATAAGTTTCTCCCTTTTTCGTCGTCGCCTGGGAAACCGCTTTATTATCCCATTTAATGTTCCCATCTTTATCCTTTACAAAATCCTGTGCGGACATTCCGTCACGGTCTGTGAACCGTAAAGGGTTGTCAACGGCAAAGGCATACGGGGTCCACCTTCGTGACTTATCCGCCAAGGGATCCGTCGCATGCCACGTGCCTATTTGCGCATCATACATCCTGGCGTCATAATCATACCCCTCCAGCCCGCTGCCATCAGCGAACTCCTTGCTTTGCAGCTCTTTTCCGTTATACCTGTATTTATTTTCCGTATACCCTCCTTTCATCGCCTTATCCGATATGCCCGCCATGGTGAGTCCGTAAGGATAATAGTGATCTTCCTCAACCATCGGTCCGGAGTAATGTGTCACTTTCAGGTTATCAAAGAATACGTCCCATCCCTTCGTCTCGTTGCTTACCCAAATATACAGATATCCGCTCTTTTTCAGCCTGATCTGCGCCGTCAGCGGCAACAATTGATCTGGTGACGTAACAGGCCTGACGCCGCTGGAGGCAGAATCATAGTTGAACTGGTTATCCAGTAATATCCAGTTCAGATATGCCTTGGGGGTAGTAGACGGAGTAGCATCATAGTTATTGATAAACCTGTCTACCGACAGCCCCACGGGACTGCCTCCTGTATTCAGCTGGCCTGCCGTACCATGGCTTGCGCCCGTCATACCGGCCAGTCCTCCTGCCAGGGAAGCCAGGATATTCGGCACAGCGCTCTGGGTTTGCGCTGTTGAGCCGCCGCTCCGGAAAAAGGCCTTCGATACGATGGTCACGGAATCCCCGCTCATTACTTTCAACAGCAGGGCTGGTCCCATGGGATGGGTGCTGCCATTCACCTTTGCCACCGAGTCGTTCGGCGTAGTGGTATTGTCCGCCGGGTAGCCGCCCGGAACCGCAGAGACCGCATAGCTGCAGCTGTCGATATTGTAAAATAAAGCCTTCTCCTTCGCCCTGTAGGCCGCCTCCATCGTCGCCGCATATATCCCTGTATCCCGCTGATCCGTCAGTATCACCCGGGTATTGCCCAAATGGTCTTTCTCGAAATAGTCGAACCGCATCCGGAAGCTGCTGTCCCCATTCATATAGTGCTGCCAGAAATAACGTGTCCGTCCCTCGTCATGGTTTACAAATCGTATGGTATCATTCTGATATTGGACTCCCTTTATATACAAAGTGGTCGTTGTCTTCGCGGGGCTTACCGTGCTGTCCGTGACGATCTTGGCCCACCTGGTGCCCATTGCATCATATCTATACACGATCCGTCCTTTGGAGGTGCCGTCGGTCTTTGTCATGCTGATCGTGTCCGGCAGGTTCAGGAAATTATAATGGATATACCTGATACCT
>DASZVM010000689.1:0-4350 GCA_035547295.1 Puia sp.
AGTGTAAATATGTACTCGATCTTGAATGTTTGTTTTGAGTCATTCCATTTGGCAACGCCGAGATATTCCTTGCCATCGACGGCAATATGCTCCACGATCTGGTAAAAAGTACGGCCATCGCTCTGCACCTCGCCGGGAGCAATAGCCAGGGGACGAAGAGAAAAATCCCCATACCCTACGTCGACCAGCCATTTTTTTCCTTCCACCTCCACGATCAATGCCAAATGCTCGAACTCACGGCCATATCCGTGCCCATGAAGCAAACGGCCTGCGACCATGTAGACCTTAAACCCGCATAACGATAGCAGACGGTGGAACAAGGTGTTCAGCTCATAACAATATCCGCCCCGCCTGTCAAGGATCACTTTCTGATAAAGCGAATCTATCCCGAGAATGATAGGGATATGGTTATGTATATCCAGCGTCTCGAAGGGAATATTGAAAACATGGTAGTGCTGAAGGGAATTTAGGGTCGGTAAGTCCGTGAAAACTACCCCATTGTAATTGATACGTTTTAGATACCCGTGCATGTCCATAGTTCTGATCTGTTGTATTATGATTCTTCTGTTACTTATGTGATATCAATTCTCCTGCCAGCCTTCTGTTTCTATCAGGCCTTATCATCCCGATAACAAACAGGTACCGTGTATAATGGACTCGATTTTTACAAATTTCGCTGCATGAAGGTCATAAGCAGTACCGGGTATTTGCCGAGTGGCAAATTCCCGGTTTAAAAGGTCAGTAAAGAACAATTCCGGCAAATTTAAGTTCATCAAAAGCGATGATTTTTTTCATGAGAAGCCCTAATTTTACACATATTGTTTATAAATGAAGCAGTTATACCTTCTTCTATTCATCGGTGCGGGGATTCCCCTGCTTTCTCTCACGCCATCTAAACACACTCCGCAAAGGAAGGAGGTGCTGGTGGCGGCGGCAGCCGATCTTAGATTTGCCATGGACTCCCTGGTAAAGGTCTTTTCCAACACATCGGGTGACGTCCCCGTAAAGCTTGTGTACGGGTCTTCCGGCAATTTTTTCGAGCAGATCAGCAACGACGCCCCCTTTGACCTGTTTTTCTCCGCCGACGTGGATTACCCGCAGAAGCTGGCGCAGCAGCATAAGACCCTCTCAGCCGTACAAACTTATGGCACAGGTCAAATTGTCCTGTGGAGCAATAAGTTAGACCCCGCCAAAGAGGGTATGAACACCCTGCTGCTTCCCTCGGTCGCCCGGATAGCCGTCGCCAATCCCGCCCACGCCCCTTACGGCCGGCGGGCAGAAGAAAGCCTGAAATATTACAAGCTGTATGATAAAGTGAGGCAAAAGCTGGTCACCGGAGAGAATATCTCACAAACAGCCCAATTCGTCAGCACCGGAGCGGCCGACATCGGCATCATCGCATTATCCCTAGCCCTTTCTCCTCAAATGCAGAAAGAAGGGAAGTACTGGCTGATCCCGGAAACCTCACACCAACCCTTGCGGCAAGGCTATGTTCTGCTCCAGCATGCAAAAGGCAATGACAGGGTTCAAAAATTTGCGACATTCATAGCATCCGCAAAAGCACGGGCGATCCTGGAGCATTTTGGGTTTAAATAACGAATATGACCGACTGGCAACCTTTATGGCTGAGTTTCCGGCTGGCCTTTGTCACGACAGTGATATTGCTGGCCCTCTCCCTTCCCCTGGCCTACTGGCTGGCCTATAGCCGCCTGCGCATAAAAGCCTTGGTGGAGGCCCTTATCAGCCTTCCCATGGTATTGCCCCCTACCGTGCTGGGCTTCTATCTCCTGATAGCGTTCTCCCCGGCTCACGGGCTTGGCAGGCTGCTGGACAGGTATTTCGATATACGGCTGGTCTTCACCTTCCCCGGCCTTGTCGTCGCCAGTCTTTTTTATTCCCTGCCCTTTATGGTAAATCCCCTTTTATCCGGCTTCAAAAGCCTGCCCCCCGCACTGAGAGAAGCTTCTTATACGTTGGGAAAATCAAGGGTCACGACCCTGATGAAGATATTGCTGCCGAATATCCGCCCTTCCCTGCTCACAGGCATCGTGCTGAGCTTCGCCCACACCATCGGGGAATTCGGCGTGGTGCTGATGATCGGCGGCAATATTCCCGGACAAACACGCGTAGCCTCTCTCGCCATCTTCGATGAGATGGAATCCATGAATTACAGCGCAGCCAACAAATACGCCCTCATCCTCTTCCTGTTATCTTTCTGCATCCTGCTGATCGTCTACCTGGCCAATCATTACATCAGCAAACCCCAGCCATTGTCATGATACGATTCCAGGCGAATAAGACTTTGATCACCTCGTACGGCAGGCTAAAGCTGGATGTCGCATTTGAATTGGGAAAAGGACAGCTGCTGACGCTCTACGGTCCCTCTGGTGCGGGAAAGACCACCATCCTGCGCATCCTGTCCGGACTCACGGACGTCATCTCCGGACAGATCGTCGTAGACGGAGAAACATGGTTGGATACACCGCAAAAGATACTCCTGCCCACGCAAAAAAGGTCCATTGGGTTCGTGTTCCAGGACTTCGCGCTTTTTCCGCATCTCAGCGTAAAGGAAAATCTCAGGTATGCCTTGCCGAAAGGAGATGATATGCAGCTGATGGATGAGCTGGTGCAATTGATGGAACTGGGCCCGCTTCAGGATGTACGCCCCGCCTTTCTCTCGGGAGGACAGCAGCAGCGGGTGGCGCTGGCCCGGGCCATCATCCGCAGACCGGGATTACTGTTGCTGGACGAACCATTGTCCGCGCTGGACGACGATATGCGCCACCGCCTGCAGGATTATATCGAAAGGATCCGGCATCGCTTCGAGCTCACTACCGTGCTCGTCAGCCATCACCTGCCGGAGATCCTCCGGCTTTCCGATAAAGTGATCTGGCTGGATAAAGGGAAAATACGAGAGGAAGGCACGCCACAGATGCTCTTCTCTAATTCCAAAACCCCTGACATCTGACCTGCCTGCCGCCATAACCTTTCTCCTTCAGTAATTTTCGCAGCCTCATAACAGCAGGTATATAACCGGCAACATAAAATACAGTATCGTCACCATCTCCCCCATCCAACGCAGCCACCCAATCCTCCATCGCACGGGAATGCCCCGAACCATCTTTATCGAGAGGCTCCAAACCTAATTCCGAAAAATAACGGCAAAATTCATCCTGGTGATGCTTTTGGGCAATGGTCACCGCTCCCCCGATCCGGGCCTCTTTTCCTGCCAGCTGCTGCAGGGACAGGAAATGCCCGATGGCCGTCTCATCCCCTAAAAAGATCAGACGCTTACCCGGCACAGGCTGATGATGGGACGAGGCGACGCCAAAATAATACACCGGATCGCCTGCTTTCAGACCTTTTACCCACCGGCTCCCCTGCCCCTCATGACCCGCATCGATCAATAAGGTACAGGTCCGTGTCTCCGCATCCCAGCCCGTAGGTGTATAATCCCGGTAAGCCAGCGGTCCTACCTTACACTTCATATGAACGGTCTGCTGCCATTTGCCCATATCACAGTCCGGCAGGTGCAGATCGATCTCTAAAAAAGTGGCAGGTTCCCATGTCCTGATAGCCAATACCCTGGCTGTTTTCAGCCACCTGCGCTCCAGCAGGCCCACCGTTGCATGCGTTAACTTGTTCATACGCAAAACAACGACAAGATAGATGGACGGCCAATAGACAAACGCCGGTAAAGATTGGACTATTCACGGTAATGCCGGCGGAAATCTCCGGGGGTAGCACCTACCGTTTTCTTAAAAAGACGGGAGAAATAGGTATGATCGTCATAACCCAGCTCATGGGCGATCTCCTTTACGCTGCAATTGCTGTGGTACAACAACCGCTTGGCCTCCAGCATCACCTCCTGCTGGATCAGGCTGCTCACTGACAACCCCGTAGTGGCTTTTACCGCCTCGTTCAGATAGGAAAGGGAAAGGTTCAGCGCAGCAGCATATTCCGCGGGACTTTTACGCACCTTGAACTCCCGGAGCAATAGCTTTCTGAAATCCTGGGTGATCATAAAGAGCCGGGAAGGCTGTCCCGCCGCCGGCTTATCCGCATACAGCGAAGCCACCATGGCTGAAAAAGAATCCACCAGCCCATAAGCGGATTGTCTCAAAATGGGAGAAGCCGGCGCTTTACGGTCGATGGAATACAATAGCTCGAGACACTGCGCCAAAAGCTTCATCTCATCGCAGGAGAGAGACAGCGGCCTCTTCGTCAGCAAAGGGTCTTCCAGCACCAGCCGGAACCGCTCGGGTATCAATCCCGTGTCCACAGCCAGGAACCATCCCGAAGTACCGCGGGCCGACTCTATATATCGATGTACCTGCCCCGGCATAATAA
>DASZVM010000690.1:0-5014 GCA_035547295.1 Puia sp.
GGGCGGGCTTTGGCCTGATCCAATACAGATACGGAGATCGTTATATGCGGTCTTTTCTTTCGAGCCGTGTGGCGCAATGGCTGGTCATCGTCCTTATCGTGTCCTATTATCTCATGGGTCCCGTGGACGCGTGGGCGTATCATTTTGCCATGTGCGGCCTCTACGGGCTGCTGATCATGAACCTGTCCCTTTTAGAGCGGCCTGTGATCAACCTCGAAAGAAGAGTG
Source organism: Puia sp. (assembly GCA_035547295.1). GTDB lineage: Bacteria > Bacteroidota > Bacteroidia > Chitinophagales > Chitinophagaceae > Puia. Next base: position 228 of record DASZVM010000690.1, read on the forward strand.
CTGACGTACCTGGGTACCATTTCCTATGGTCTGTATGCATGCCATATGCTGGTGGATTACACTCTGCGGTTTACGCTTGCAAGATACCATGTGGAAAAGCTTGGCCATCCCTATCTGGTCCTGTCGCTGTACCTTATCGCGCTCATGGGAGGGGCGATCGTACTGGCATCGATATCCTATAAACATTATGAAAGCTATTTTCTTCGTTTGAATACTGAACAGCAGTCGTATCTACATCGTCTAAAGAACAGATATGCTTAGCAGCAAATCAATAATCAATCACCGGATCATCAAGGAGGCGCTCAGGATCCGGAAAGTAGAGGAAAAGTTTTTGGAGCTGTTTTCCCAGGGTAAGCTGAATGGTACTGTTCATACCTGTGTCGGACAGGAGTTTTCCGCTGTTGCGTTTGCAGGGCAGCTGAAAAAGATGGATTTCATTTTTTCCAATCATCGCTGTCACGGTCATTACATGGCATTTACTGGCGATGTGCGGGGACTGCTTGCGGAGCTCCTGGGGAAGGCTTCCGGCACCTGCGGCGGCATCGGCAGCAGCCAGCATCTATGTCATAATAATTTTTTCTCCAATGGTATACAGGGGGGTATAGTGCCGGTGGCCGCCGGATATGCCCTGGGTAATAAATTAAAAAAAAACGGCGCCATCGGCGTGGTCTTTATAGGGGATGGGACCCTGGGTGAAGGAGCGCTGTACGAGACGATGAATATCATTTCCAGGTGGGAGATACCCCTGCTCATCGTCTGTGAAAATAACTTTTACGCACAATCAACTCCTCAGCATGTCAACCTTGCCGGCGATATCCTTGCAAGGGCCAGGGCTTTCGGCATCCGCACCGGTCAGGGCGAGACCTCCTCGCCCGAAGAGCTCATGCACAAGGCGCAGCAGGCCATCGATTATGTGCGCAGCGAAACAAAACCTTGCTTCTTCCTGGTGGAGACCTACCGGCTGAACGCCCATTCCAAAGGGGATGACGATCGCGATCCGGCGGAAGTGGCAGGCTTTGCCGAAAAGGACTTTCTCCATATTTTCCGGAACGAATCGCCCGCGTACTATCAAAAGTATAAAGAGACCGTCGATCAGGAGGTGGATTCGCTGGTGGAAGAGATCCTGCTTGAAACGGAGCTTTCTCCGGAACAATACCATCTGCAGGAAGAAAGACATACAGGGAATACATGGACGCCGCTGGAAGCGATCAATAAGAGACAGGTTGAGCTGCTCAACGCTTTTTTCCGCGAGCAGATAACGGCGGATGAAAAAATGGTATTCCTTGGAGAGGATGTGCTTTCTCCATATGGCGGCGCTTTTAAGGTTGCGAAGGACCTCTCCTTTATGCGCCCTGAAAGGGTCTTTTCCACGCCTATTTCCGAGGCGGCGCTCACGGGCATATCGAATGGTCTTGCCCTGAATGGCTTTAAGCCTTTTGCGGAGATCATGTTTGGAGATTTCATGACCCTGGCATTCGACCAGATCGTCAACCATGCCTCCAAATTCCACCATATGTTCAACAAAAAGGTGAGCTGCCCGGTGGTGATAAGAACGCCCATGGGTGGACGAAGAGGCTATGGTCCTACCCATTCGCAGACCCTCGACAAGTTCCTGGTGGGTATCGACAATGTGAAGACGGTGGCGTTAAACACGCTGCTGGACCCGGGTCATATTTACCGCAGCGTATATAAAGAAGAGCATCCTGTCATCATAATAGAAAATAAGACGGATTACGGAAAAAAGATCGCCCAGCAGCAGCTGAGGAATTTTGTATACGAGCGTAATGAAGATGCTTTTCCCGTAGTGCGTATCCGTCCGTCCGTCTCTGCTCCCACGCTTACCATTGTGGCGTATGGCGGGATGGCGGATATGGTTGCCGGTATGCTGGAGCAGGTGTTCATCGAGGGAGATCACAAACCCGAGCTGATCGTTCCTTCGCTGATCTCGCATTTGCCGGTGGACCTGGTGGCGGCATCGGCTTCCCGCACGGGCCGTCTGCTGGTGGTGGAAGAGGGCTCGGGTTTTGCCGGCATCGGCAGCGAGCTGATCGCCTCAGTCACGGAGATCGTACCGCATAAGATATTTACCAGGAGGGTAACTTCCCTTCCGGTGCCTATCCCTTCCGTAAAATCCCTTGAAAATATCGTATTGCCCGACAGGAACAGGATCCTGGATGAAATAAAAGCAAGCTTTCAGTAATGGCATTATTACAGGAAATACAGGTGCCTCTTCTTGCCGTGAATGACACCAGTCTTACCGTGGTGGAAATAAATTTTACGGGTGGCAGCCAGGTGAAGAAGGGGGACATAATCATGGTGTTCGAGACATCCAAGACCTCTTATGATGTAGAGGCGGCAGCGGATGGCTATATTCAATATTTATGCGAGCAGGATCGTGACTATGAAGTAAATACGGTGGTGGCCAGGATATACAGCGAGGCGGCTGAGGCGGAGAGGACGGCGGCCCCTGTCGCCGGCGGGGGGAGATCGCTCAACGGCGCGTCTGTTGCCGGGACCGCAGTGGCGCCAGCCGTCAGGAGTACTGCATCTGTCAGGGATTTTGCGTTGCCCGCGCAGGGAACCCCGCACTGGGAGGGCGAAACCTTGTTCTCCCGTGAAGCCGCACGGTTGATGACCGAGGCAGGCATCGCCCCAACTGCTTTTGCAGGGAGGGACCTTGTCACGGCAAAGGATGTCCAGGCTCTTTTACAGCCTGCGTCAGGCACAGGCGCTTCTGCCCCTGTTGCTGCTACGGCTAAAAGCACCCCGGTACGGGCTGCGTTGCCGGTGGACGCTCAAAAGGTCATCGTAGACAAGCTGAGCTCCGGGAAAAAAAGAGAGATCGAATATCTTGGAGATATACAGTCCACGGGACTGACGAGCACGATCAATACATTTGTCGATGTGAACGGGATCTTCACCCATATCAACCGTGGGCTGAAGCATCTTAAGGATTCCCTCCTGCCTGTGATCATCTATGAATCCGCAAGGCTGCTGGCGGACTATCCTCTTTTGAACGCTTATTTCACAGGCGATGCCATCGCCCGTTACAGGGATGTCAATCCGGGCTTTGCCATCGACATCGACAAAGGGCTGAAAGTATTGAAGATAGCAGGTGCCGGGCAACTGGCCATCCCGGATATTGAAGGCGAGATCCTCCGTTTGTCGGGCAGTTATCTGGATGATACGCTGGAGATCGGCGACCTGACCGATATCACGTTCACCATCACGGACCTTTCCTCGGAAGGGGTGGCTTTTTTCCGTCCGCTGGTGAATAAGATGAACAGCTCCATCCTGGGCATATCCGCCATCGATGGCAAGCTGCAGCGTTGTACGCTGAGCCTTACTTTTGATCACCGTGTTACGGAAGGCAAGCAGGCTGCCCAATTCCTGAAGGAGCTGAAAGACCGGCTGGAATCTTATAGGGCGGTGGACACCCGGTCGGTGTTGAGAGATGTTGCCTGTTTCAAGTGTTTAAAGACCATACGGGAAGACCTTTCGGGGGTTGGCTTTGCCCGCTGTATAACACCGGAAGGAAAAGATGGATATATTTGCCAGAGCTGTCTAAAAGGATTCTGATGGAAGAGAAGATAAAAGAGATCGTATCTGTATTTACAAAGGTGCCTGTAGGTGATATCGGTCCGGCGACACCGGTGGACCGGGGGGCGGTGAAAAGCTCTATATTGCTGCACCGCATGTATGCCCGGCTGGCGGAGGAAGGCGTTGTCGTGGAAGATTATCCGGCTATAAAGACTTTTTCGGACCTCGTGGCTAACCATCATAGGACAGGGAATGATACGGCTGTCAACGGATCGGCTGTCGTACAGCCAGCAGCATCTTCCATGGATATGTCCGGGACCTCTTCCGGCGGCATCGGCATCGATGTCGAGGATCTGTCGATGCTTCCCCGTACGCATGATTTCAGGAAGGATGAGTTCTACACTATGAATTTTACGCCTTCTGAAATAGGTTACTGTATCCTGCAGCCTGACCCCTATGCTTCCTTTGCGGGGCTGTTTTGCGCCAAGGAAGCGATTGTCAAGGCCGATGGGAGGCACCGGCCGAGGTCGTTCAATACCATCGGCATTACCCATGATCCGGAAGGACGGCCCTTATATCCCGGTTTCCATCTGTCTATCTCCCATGCCGGCGGCGTTGCCGTGGCAATAGCCGTCCCCTCAAAGACAGAGCAGGTGCAGCCTGTACCCGTGCAGCAGCCGCCTGCTGCAACACAAAGCAAAAGCGCCGCCTGGGTTAGCTGGCTGGCCCTACTGCTTTCAATACTGGCTATTATTCTTGGTTTTACGCGATGAAGATATCCATCATTACTGCTACTTACAACAGCGCCGCCACGGTGGAGGATACCCTTGCATGTGTCTCCGGACAGCGATACACGGATATCGAGCATATCATCGTGGATGGCAGGTCGTCCGACAGGACACTGGAGATCGTTGCGCAATTTCCCCACGTGGCGAAGATCATTTCGGAAAAGGACAAAGGGATCTACGATGCGATGAACAAAGGCATTGGTATGGCCACGGGCGATGTGGTAGGGATCCTCAACTCCGATGATATGTATACGGACCCTCAGGTGCTGTCCCATGTGGCGGAAGCTTTTCTCGATCCGGGCGTTATGACGGTGTATGCTGACCTCCAATATGTGCACGCGGACAACCCGGAAAAGATATTGCGGACATGGAATTCGGGGCCTTATCGTAAAAAGAACTTTTATTATGGGTGGATGCCTCCCCATCCTACATTTTTTGTACGAAAGGAAGTGTATGAGC
>DASZVM010000691.1:0-14870 GCA_035547295.1 Puia sp.
ATCAAAAAGCTCCGTAAACAGGCGGCTGCTTTCAAGGACATGGCTCATAAGTATAAAAGGAACTTTGGCCAGTCCGAGCGGGAGCAACGCAAAGCCCTCTTCCAGGAAGCACGCAATATTATGAAAGAAGTGGAACGTACTGAGCAGTATATCCTCGATGATCTGCTGGCCAAAGCCCAGGTCATCGCCGCCACGCTGGTGGGAGCAGCCCATTATACTATACGTGACCTCTCTTTTCACACGGCTGTCATCGACGAAGCGGGACAGGCGCTGGAGCCCGCCTGCTGGATCCCCATCCTCAAAGCCCAAAAGCTTGTGCTGGCCGGAGATCATTGTCAGCTGCCGCCCACCATCAAATCGGCTGAAGCGGCCCGCAACGGGTTGGACACCACGCTCCTGGAAAAATGCGTGGCCCTGCATCCGGAGGCGGTAGTGCTGCTGGAGGAACAATACCGCATGCATGAAATGATCATGGGCTATTCCTCTGCTGTATTTTACGGGCAGCGTCTAAAGGCCCATCCCTCCGTCGCAGGTCACAAACTATTCCCTGACGACAGGCCCTTTGTATTCGTGGATACGGCAGGATGCGGCTTTGATGAAAAGACCGAGGGCTTCAGCATCAGCAATCCCGAGGAAGCGGCCTTTCTTTTTAAGCACCTGGCGCAGTTTACCGCCGGACTGCAGGCAGAGGCCCCTTCCGGTGACCTGCCCCGTGTTGCCGTCATTTCTCCCTACCGTCACCAGATCGAGCTGTTGAAAGAGCAGCTGCAGCATTCTCCGCTCTTAAAGATATATGGGGACAGGATCACCGTAAATACGATCGACAGTTTTCAGGGACAGGAGCGGGATGTCGTATATATCAGCATGACCCGCAGCAACCCCGACAGCAGGATCGGGTTCCTTTCCGACATCCGCCGGATGAACGTGGCCATGACAAGGGCCCGTAAAAAGCTCGTCATCGTCGGGGACAGCGCCACCTTGTCGCAAACACCTTTTTATGCAGGACTTATCCAATACGCCGAAGAGAAGGAGGCCTGGCAAAGCGCATGGGAGCTGGCCGGCTAAAACAATATTAAATAATAGATCCAGGCGATAAAGAAGGCTTGCAGGGGGACTCTGAACCAAAGGTACGCAGGACCCTTTCCATCAAGGGTTCCCTTTTCATAATTGACACGGCGGAGCGCCGCATGGATATTGGCGGGCAGCATAAGCATGAACAGCAGGATCACCAGCAGCGCAGCTATCCCATACCAATGGTTGAGCAGCAGGCCGACGCCGCCTGCGATTTCAGCGATACCCGTAAAATATACCATGCCTTTTTTAAAAGGTACGAAGTCCGGCATCATCATCTCCATCCCCCTGGTAAAAGCAAAATGCGCTATCGCCGTAAACAACAGCATTACGGCCATGGCGATCCTGGCGGCCAGGCGATAATCCCACCATCCGTTCAGCCATCGGAGGATAAGAAAGGTCACGATAAAAGCGCCTAATAACACGAACAGAGGCCTCATATCTCTTTTCTGGCGAAATTACTGTCTTTTCTGTTGGCAATATCATCCCTTCTATTGTCCATATCCCCACCTGTTAAATCAATTCCCATTAATTTAATAGCTTTGCTGCATGCCAAAACTAGTACTAGCCGCAATCCTTTTCCTCGTCGTCACAGGCATCAGAGGCCAGACCACCGATAGCACCGGCAGCCTCAATAACAGGACCTCAAAGCCCTACGCTATCAAAAAATGGGTGGATATCCCATTTACCGCTGCCATTGCCGGTTTCACTATCTACAATTTTGCCGAGATCGGTAAAAGAGAAGGTACCAGTGCGGAGAAAATTGCAGGACTGACAAAAAACGACGTCAATGGCTTCGATCGCTGGGCAATACTTCCATATAACAGGGGCGTGGATAAAGCCAGTTATCTTCCCTTTTATGCTGCGGTACCCTACCCGGTGGTCTTTCTGGCGCTGGATAAAAAAATGCGAAAAGACTATCTTGAGCTCAGCTTCCTTTATCTGCAGGCCATGACAATTACGGGTGTGCTGTATACTTCCGGTGTACATTATTTCCCCCGGCTCCGCCCCCTGGTATACGATGGGGGAAGTCCCATGGACGTAAGACAGATCAGCAATTCCCGGAATTCATTCTTCGCAGGTCATGTGGCCCTGGTCGCCACTTCCACTTTTTTCATGGCCCGGGTATTTGCCGACTATCACCCGGGATCCGGATTGAAATGGGTATTGTATGGATCGGCAGGCGTCGCTACAGCGGCAACGGCCTATATGCGGCACAAGGCAGGAGAGCACTTTCCCTCGGACATTCTCGTGGGTGCCGCCGTAGGCACACTTTCAGGTCTGCTGGTGCCCGGGCTTCATAAATACAAGCTGATAAAGAACCAAAAGATCAGCCTTATTCCGTATGCCGGCCCCGCATCGGGACTGGCTATGCTCTACAAGCTGTAAGTCGCCTCTTCCGCCAGCACGCCCCCCTATCGCTCCTTGCGCAGGAATATATCACCGCTGATGGTCTCCAGGCTGATGGGCTTGCCGCCGCCATTTACCATATCCGAGACTTTTGTGCCTACCGCCCTGGTGTTCCGGCTGGCATTCACCGCCAGGTCCGAATAGACATTACCCGTAATGGTATTCAGCTTCAGGTCGGCCTTACGCTGGGGGTCGACGGCCAGATCGATAAAACCGCTGATGCTTTTGGCACGTACGGCAGCCGTCTTGCCCGTTATGGTGATATTCGCATTGATGGACTCTACGGAAAAATTGACATTCTCCGGGATATAGATGTCGCAGTAGATCTCCGATTGCATACAATAGCAGTTGCATTTCTCATTCCATCCCTTGTTCGTCTTTTCATGATCGGCGATCTTTGCAAGGATCGCCACCGTGCTACCGGAGTCCCCAAACGTCATCCGAAAGAGATCATTGTCCTTATTGTCATTGATGTCTATGGAGGCCTTTACATATACCTCATTCTTGCTCCAGGTGATAATGCGGATGCTGTCCGCTATCTGGATATTGAGGGATATCAGGTCCTTTTGTAAAAAGTCGATATGCTTTTCGATGATCTTCTGAGCGCCGGCCTGTGGGATGAACAGCCGGCCCAGGATAAGCGACAGCAGCAGCTTCTTCATAATTGGCTATTTTTTTCTCAGATAAATATTACCGTTTATATTCGTCATCTTCAGACCGGCCCCTCCGCCATTGAGACGGGCATTGACAGTGCCGCCTCCTACTTTTTTCATCTGTTTGTCATCCGCGGGAAAATCAAAGTCGGAATACATTCCTCCCTGAAAATTCCTCATCTCCAGATTGACGGGGCTTTTTGCAGGCAGGGTAACGTCGATCTCGCCGTTGATAGAGGCAATGGAAGTAGGTTTGTCCTTGCTGATCTCGCTGAATATCACGTTGACGGCTCCATTGATCGTGGACAGCACCAATGGCCCCGTGGAATTCTTTACAGAGATATCCCTGCAAATATTCACCTCCACTTCGTTCTTCATATTGGAGATATCCACGATGTTCTGATATTCACACCCGCTGGTGATCTTCAGGTACAGGTTATCGGGAACTTTGATCTTGTAGTCCGTATGCCTGTTGAAAGACATAAGACAAGTGATGTTGATCTGACTGCCCGATCTTTCCATGTTCACCGCCAGACCTGTATTATCCGGCCCGCCGCTGTAGATCGGCTTCAGCCCCTTAGCCCTGTCCGGGAGGGTCAGGTTCGGTCCGCCTGTGATGACGATCTCGTTACCGGCATATCCCTCGATGGTCAGCTCGCCGTTGAAGTCTTTTAGTATCAGTTTGGCTTCCCTGGAATTTTCAACAGTGGTCTTGTATTCCTGGGCCTGTAACATTTGGACGGTCAGCAGGGCAAAAAGGAGTCCCACGCAACGATGCATTGCTTTGTTCATTTGTCGATTGTTTTATGTTGAATAGCCGGCCTTACATGACACGAAGGCCTTTTTCTGCGATGTTTCTTACTTCCTTTGGTGTTTTATCGTTTGAGATGATGTCCTGTAAAGGCCGGATGGCTTTATGCTCCTTCATTTCCGCCAGCAGGTTGATCAGTACGATCTGGACAATGGGTTCCGTCTGCCTGGACAAAGAGTTCACCATGGCATCCCTGACCCTGGGATCGTCGGCAAACTTTGCCAGGGAATAGAGACAGGCCAAACGTACATTGGCATTCTTATCATGGTCCAGCGTGCTCACCAGGGCATCTATGATCTTCTGGTTGGGCGCAGGCACTGCTTCCGCATAATTTACGGCCTCTATCCTTTCACTGGCAGACGAAGACCCCAGCAAGGTTACAAGCCGGTTGGCGGCTGAATCACCCGGATGGATGACCTGGGGCCTGCCGGCCGCAAAGTCCCCCGCCTTATATGATGAAGACCAGTAAGCGCCGATGCCGATGCCGGCAGCAAGCAATACCACTGCAGCAGCTATATTGCGCCGGATATGCAGCCGGGGGGTGACGGGATGGACAGCCCGTTGCTCCTGCTCAGCCTCACGGAGCATCTCCCGGAACCGATCCCCCAGACCTGCGCCGGGATAAGCTTCAGACGTACCTGCCATCAGCTGCTCTATCCGGCGAAGCTCCGCTTCCATGGCAGCGCAGGCGGAACAATCTTCGATATGCCGCCGTATGTCCTCCCGGACGTCCGCCTCTACATCTTCCCTATGCGCTTCTATCAACCGGCTTTCTACTTCTTCACAGGTCATATACACTTTATTGTTGTTTAAAATACAGCTTTCTCAATTGATGGATGGCCCTGTGCATCCGGACCTTTACCGCAGCTACCGACAAGTCATGCAAACGGGCTATCTCCTCGTATTTCAATCCCTGATAGCGGCTGAGCACGATGATCTCCCGTTGATCGGGCTCCAGCAGTCCCAGGGCGCGGTCCAGCTTTTCAAAATCATCTTCCACATACCCTTCGTGGGCACCGGCCGGCATATGATGCGCCTCTTCGTCCTGCAACGGCCGGGGAGAGGAACGCTGCTTCCTGCAGAAATCGAGGTGCGTGTTCCTGGCGATCCTGTACATCCAGCTCCGGAAGTCGCCGGCCGATGCGTCAAACGTATGCCGGTAGCGGATGATCCGGTAAAACAGGTTTTGCGTCAGGTCCTCGCTTATTGCCGGGTCAAAGGTCAGCCGCAGGAAAAAATTATATAGCTTGACATGATACCGTCCGAACAATACCGACAGTTCGGACAGATGCCCGTCCTTGACCCGATGCATTATTTTCTCGTCTGTTGATTCAGGCACCCGAAACAGCTGTTTACATTCAATACTCAGGAAGTCCAAAATGGTTACATCCTCAAACCATCTTTTTTTAATATCTTTATACGGTTAAAAATATGCCCTCCTTTACACCCGGACAAAAGATTCATTATACCCTGCGTATTGCCATAGCCATGTGCTTCATCGGGCACGGGGCGTTCGGTATTATCACAAAAGAGATATGGACCCATTATTTTGCCGTGTTCGGCATCAGCCATGCACTGGCTTATAAGCTCATGCCCCCCGTGGGCGTCGTGGACATCCTGCTGGGTGTCACCATGCTGGTACGGCCCACACGGGCCATCGCAGGCTGGCTGGTGTTCTGGGGACTGGTGACGGCAACCTTGCGTCCGCTGTCCGGTGAGCCCTTTGCGGAGCTGATCGAACGGGGAGGTAACTTCGGGGCGCCGCTGGCCTTCGTCTTGCTGACGGGTGGAAAATCCTGGTGGAAAAGGATCCGGCCGGACGAAGGAAGCCATCTTCCGCAAGTAACCCTTTGTTTAAAAATAGCGGGTTTCCTGCTCCTGCTGGGCCATGGATGGCTGAACCTCATAGAGAAAAAGTCCCTCATGGATCAATACGCCGGTCTGGGATTTACCAGCCCTCATGCAGTTGCCCTCTGGGCAGGCGTTTTTGAGATCGTAGCAGCCTCTTCCCTGCTGATCCGGCCGTTGAGAGGCCTGCTCTTCTTTCTTATCCTTTGGAAAATGGGCACTGAACTGTTCTACCCTCATTATGAGCTGTTCGAATGGGTGGAAAGAGGGGGAAGCTATGGAGTATTGGTGGCCCTGTGGTTTATTACAAAAAAAACTTATACCCGGCAGGATTATATCTCTCTCGCTACATAGTCCTGTATCTCCTGCAAAATACCCCGTGAAAGAAAAGAATCCATCCTTATCTCTCCGACGTATATACCCGCATCCGGCTGCCGCTGTAAGTGCTTCAGGTAATTTAATGCATTGTTGCGGATGGTCCTGTATAAAAAAGCCCTGTTGTTGGTGTCACCGGTGATATCGGCCTTTTTCAGCCAGAGAATGGACAATGCCTCCATGGTCAGTTGACTGGCTGAAGCCTTGTCATCCACCAGGCTGTGGGCAAACGTAAAAAAGACCGGATAATATTGGAAAAAAAGATCTTTGAATGCTTCGGGAGAGCCTTCCTGATCAGTCATGACGTATTGATTAAAAAAGATCAATTTAATAAATGGTTATCCCAAATGCCGTCGGGTTGACCATCTTTCTGACTGTCCGTCCAGGGTAAATAACATGTAGAATAATACTGCTCGATCGCAGCGCCTATAGCATCCGTTAGACCGGTGGATTCTTTTTCGATGTCAGACCAGACATCCTTTTTATTATACACCAGCGCCATGGGCTCATCATAGCTTTCGGGAAAATTTACAAGAAATACTACTACCGTACCTATGAGGATCGGTTTGACCACCACCCAATCATACCGGCCATTAAAAAAATACTCTACCTCGAAGCTGCTGTCGAAAGGAAGGGACTCCTGGATGGATGACGCGTACGGGATATTCCTTAACCTGTTGAGTTTTAATCTAAAACCAGACATAGTAATAATTTAAATGATTACAATGATAATGGTCTAACATTACTGGTATCCTCATGCTTCGTGGGTCGGCAGAAGCACCGGATATTGAAGGACGCAGGTTGATTGGCTTAATGACATCGGATTTGAAACGATCCGGGTAATAGTTAAATAGATAAACAAACTTAGTGGCTTTACAATAAGAAAGAGTAGAATTAATTCTACAGATCGTTGTTTTTTATTCCTGAATTTAGCATACACCATCTGTTTAAATGTAAACCCTTATAGGGAGGTTTTTCTTAAACACTATGCAACCACAGATATTATTAGCGGACGATCATAGCATGATCAGGAAAGGCCTGAAGCTGCTGCTGCAATTGCATTTCGGATTCACCGACGTGAACGAGGTAGTCAGTTGCAACGAGCTCATGAAAGAGCTGAGCAAGAAGAAATATACCCATCTCATCCTCGATATCATCCTCTCCGACGGCAGTACGCTTGAAATATTGCCCAATATCCGGCGCGTATACCCTGATCTGAGGATCATGGTATTTTCCATGCAGCCCGCGGAAGTGTACGGCAAGGCCCTCAAACAATATGGCATCGAACATTATCTCCCTAAAACAACCCCCGAAGAAGAAACCATCCGTCTTTTGCAACGATTCCTCCAGAATGAGCTGCCCTTGCGTGACCATGGGTCCTTAAAATATCCGAATAACCCTTTTTCAGCCCTGGCTCCCCGGGAGCTGGAGATACTGCACTATGTGCTAAAAGGATTTGGCACAAAAGAGATCGCAGAAACATTAAATGTAAGGATGAATACCGTCAGTACGGTGAAAAACCGGATATTTGAAAAAACGCACACCGGCAACCTGAAAGAGCTGATTGAACTGGCCACATTATATAATGTAAATTATTAAGCTGTATCTTGGGCCTGTAAAGCCTTATTATGTCATTTCGCCATCTGCTGATCCTGTTCTTTTTGGGGAAATGTTTTACCGCACCTGCCCAGGAAAAATATTCCGGCTCCTACCGGATTGAACGTTTTACCACTGACAATGGCCTGAACTCCAATGGCATCAAAGGATTGCAATGGGATGAGACCACTGGTTTCTTATGGATTGCTACGGAGGCCGGCGTTACCCGCTACGACGGGGCCCATTTTCTCACCTTCTCCAAAGCCAATACGCCGGGATTCACATCAGACCGGATGCTATTCCTGTTTAAGAACCGTGGCGGCAGGATCTATACAGCCGATGAGACCGGTAATATTTTCTTTGTCATGCAAAACCGGTTGCAATTCCTGGGACAGGTAAAGATCGATGCCCGTCCCTCCACGTTCAGGCTCATCGGCCTGGTGGCTTCAGGAAAGATGTTCCGTCAATCATCCGAACAACCCGCGCCGGATTTTGGGTTCTATTTCAAAAGGGAGACCATGATCCCCGTCAGCGAAACCCGTATCATATTATTTCGGAAGGACACGGTATATGACTATCAGCAGGGGAAGGTCGATCCTGTGCCTGTTACCACGGTCGGTAACGGCTCCAAGGCATTTTCCATCGGGGGACAGATTTTTATATATGATGGCCGAAAGGGGTTTCTCCGGTTGGATACAGAACGATGGAACCGCGAAACCATACCCTTTATGTTTGAAAAGGGACACACTCCGGGCAGTTCGCCGTGGCAATTGTTCTGGGAATCCGGCATGCGGAACCCTATCCTGATCGCGGGCCACGACGCTTGGCTGCTGTCCTATGGGGAAGGACGGTTGACGGCCCGTTCCATTTGCGATGCGGTGCCCACGGATGCGCAGCTGTCCTTTGCAGGATACGACGAAAAAAGCGGCATTTTTTTTCTGGGCACCAATTCGAAGGGTATCATCATTATCCGGAAGAACAGCATTCGCCCGGTGAAAGTGGCTAAACCATCCAATGATAAGCAGACATCCACCTATACCCAACTGGGCCTACCCGGAGGAGCGATCCTTACCAGCGACGGAGACATCCTGGGTGGAACACCTGCTCCGTCCTCTTTCCGGCCTATCCGGGGAGTTTTCAATAATTTTATTTATACAGATCCCGACAGCGTCCTCTGGTACAGCGAGGGGGACAGCATTTATTCTTATGCTTACCGCACAGGTAAGACCCGCATGATCCGTACGGGAAAAGGCTCCATTACCAGCGGCTTTGTCCACAGCGACAGCAGTCTTTATATCGCCAATGCCGTCGGCATCGGCGTATTGCGGGGCGACGGGATGGACTATCTTTACCGTTATCCCCGGAACGACATCAACAACAACGTCCCATTTGCCATGCTGGAGCTCAGCCCGGGCGTGCTGACCATCGGGTCCTGCAATGGATTGTTCGCGTTTGACATTCGTAAACGCCGGCTGGACACCTTGCTGCATCTACCGGGCACCTGTGTCCGCGCATTATGGAAGTACAAAGACTATCTGTTCATCGGTACTTATGGAAAAGGCATCTATATCTGGAAAAATGGCGTGCTGAAACCCATACCCGTGGATAAGAACAATTATCTGGAATATGCGCACTGTTTTGTCCCCGACAAGCTGGGTTTCTGCTGGATCAGCTGCAACAAAGGACTATTCCGGGCCAGACCTTCGGATATGGCCGAAGCCTTTGAAAAAGGCGACAACATGGTGTATTATCATTATTACGGCAGGAATGACGGCATGGATATCACAGAGCTGAACGGCGGCTGCACACCCTGTGCGCTTTCGCTGGATGACACGATCGTATCTTTCCCCTCTATGGACGGGCTGGTATGGGTGGATGCCAACCGGCCGCTGACGCACCTGCCAGGAGGAGCCATCTACATCGATGCCTTCATGGCGGATGGTAAAAAGCAGAACGTCTCTTCCCTGCTTCGCCCTACCCTGCCTTCCGGCACCCGTGAGCTGTCTTTTTCCCTGAGCTATCCGGCATGGGTCAACAAAGAGAATATTTACATCGAATACAAGCTGGAACCTTATTGGAAGGAATGGCGGCCGTTGGATATCCAAAATACGCCTACGGTAAATTTCAGCAATCTGCCTCCCGGCAATTATGTCCTGAAAGTGAGAAAGCTCAATGGTTTTGGAGAAAACAACTATGCCATGACGGAGTCTTCCTTCCGTATTGACACATACTGGTACCAACAGCCCTGGACCTGGCTGCTTGGTCTTTGTCTGCTGACAGGTCTGATAGTATGGATCGTCGGGATGCGGACCCGCCGGTTCCAGGTAAGCCGGAACAGGCTGGAACAACAAATAGCTATCAAGACAAGAGAGCTGAAACAAAAGAACGAGGAACTGGAAAGAACGGATCTCATCAAAACTAGGCTCATCTCCATCATCAGCCATGACCTGGTGACCCCTTTGAAATTCCTTCATCTCGCCGGCAAAAGCCTTATTGAAAAAAAGGACGAGCTTCCCGATGAGCTGCAAAAGGAGACCATCACCGAGATCATGAATACTTCCAAAGAGCTGGAGCTGCTGTCCACCAATATCCTCAATTGGATCAAATACAGGAATGAGGACAGAAGACTGGCAAAAGAAAGCTTCAACCTGCATTTGCTGGTCCGTCAGCTGTTTGGTCTTTTCAACTCCATGGCCAAGCAAAAACAGATACAGCTGATCAACCAGGTGGATGAGCAATTGTCCCTTTACCAGTTCATCGAGCCCGTAAAGATCGTATTGTATAACCTGGTGCTCAATGGGATCAACTTCTCTTCCGAAGGATATATCAGGGTCAGTAGCGAACCGGCACCTGAGGGAATAACGCTCATCATCGAAGATACAGGCGTAGGTATGACGCAGGAACAGATCAACAATATCATGGCGGACCATTTTATCATTTCGTCGGCCAATGTGGACAGACGTAAAGGGAATGGCCTGGGCTATCTCATCATTAAAGACCTGCTAAAGATCATCCGGGGAAACCTGGTCATTCAAAGCGAAAAAAATAAAGGTACATGTGTACGCATCCTGCTGCCGGTGCCATCTGCGCTTACCACTTCCATTACTTTATGATCTTTTTCCTTCATGGACATATAGCTCCTCCCAGTCATATCCACCCGAGGGCCTGGCAAGGGGCCTGAATCCCGCCGCCCGGCAATATTGTTTTTCCCCCGGCTGAAGGATATCCAGGATCGTGATCAATCTTCCCACTTCCGGAAATGCAAAAAAACAATCTGGACAGGATTGCCATATGACAGAAGCGAATACATTCCCATCCTTGTCTCCCACCCTGGGCAAACGTTCCAGCCGGATCTCATAATCCCCCGGTTGCTCGGCATAACGCCGCCCCAGGTTGCTTTGTCGCATAAGATGGACGGTGACAAGAAAGGCAGGCTGATCATTGATAAATCCCATAAACGACTGTCCCAGGTCCGAAATGGTCAGCAGATTCAGCTCCTCTTTTTTGGTCCGGAAAAGCGATTCTTCCAGGTCCTTCCTTCCCGGCAGTTCGAGGAGGGCAAATTCCCGCAGCAGGGATTCATCGGTAGTGAGGGATAAAGGCCGCAGGGAGAGCGTTATGCCCTCGCGGGGAAACTGCTTTATACAGACCTCCCCATACACGATGTCCGGGTCCAGGGGTTGACATAATTCTCCGGTGAAAGGTCTTTTATTAGCGTCGTTCATAAGAAGGTTTACACAATTGATAAAATTAACTTGTATCACTAATACATTAACGTAAATTTTTTTGAAACTCTTATGGAAGATTAAAGGTATACACGTAGATACTCCGGAATAGTTAGTTAATTACTCCAAAGAAGTGAGTAAACGGCTCCATTTTGTAGACCAACCCTAACAGGATCGTAAACAAAAAGGGCCGATCTCTCGATCAGCCCATGGGTATTAGGGGGTAGGGGTTGGTGGTCAGTAGTTATTGATAACAACAGATTCTTCCAGGTATTTTGGCGTCGGATGATAAATGAACAGACAGCTGCCGCCTTTTACAGCACGGATGATACGGGGACTAATGCCGGTGGGCATGGCCGGACATCCCTGGCTGGTGCCGATGGTGCCAAAATCGCTCACATACTGTGGATTGACATAGCTTGAACCATGCAGCACGATGTTCCGTTTGAACGCCATGTCATTGTAGCCTGTGTCCACACCTTTGATACGCAGCGAGAGACCATTGCGTCCGATATATGTCCTGCTGGTAAGATAAAAGCCCAGGCTGCTTTTAAAAGATTCGGGTTCATTGGAGAAAGAAGTAGCATAGTCTCCACCCGAGTTCTGTCCATGGGCCACATAGGTCTGATACAACAGTTTCTTTTTGCGGACATCGATGACATACAACCGCCGGCTGCTGGAAGGCT
Organism: Puia sp.; assembly: GCA_035547295.1. GTDB lineage: Bacteria > Bacteroidota > Bacteroidia > Chitinophagales > Chitinophagaceae > Puia. Next base: position 12,176 of record DASZVM010000691.1, read on the forward strand.
GGCTGAAATCACAGATAGTAAGCACGCTCTTCTTACGGATAAGGCCTTTCTTCAACAGGTTGTGGTAACCGCGCCAGGCATATTCGAAGGCCTCCTCATCAAGACCGTTGTTCTCCAGTGACATGAAATTGTAGAGGATCACCGCCTGATTGATCACCATCTTCAGCTCGGCGGCTTTGGCCGCGGCGGCTGCACGGGTCCTGGCGGCTGCAGTGGCCAGCGTGATCATTCGGGCCCCGGCAGAAGCGACCACATGTACTTTGGCCGCAACGGCAGCCTTTGTAAAGCTCGCCTCAGCTACGTGTATCCGGTGGACATCCGCGAGACGCGTGTTTGTCTCTTCTTCCTCTGAATAAACAGGGACAGCTGTCAGTGAACTATAGTTGACAAATTCTTTGATAACTGCAGATGAATAATAGGGCTGCATCAGGTCCTTATCTAATGACTTTTCAGTATCATCTTTACTAATGCCCGTTATGGAGGGCGCAGTCACGATCATGGAAGATAAGGTAACCTTACATAAAAGGCTGGTCAGGATTCGCATGGGAATATGGATTTTAATTGAATAGGGGTTTAGCGTTAGTTCTTTCTTTTTTGTTTCATTTTCAAGGGTTGGATTTAATAATGAATAGGTTCCTTTCCACCAGCGCACTCTCCTTATACAGCTCGTACTGAAAAAGACCTGCGTGACGGAAGTTTACTTTTTCAACTATCAGCAAGGAATCCCGGATCTGTTTGATCTCGAACAGGAATTGATCCCTGTCGTCGAAGAAACGGATCTTGTATTTCCCCCGGACGACAGGTACGACGATCACCAGATCGCTGTTCTTTTCCTTCCGGACATATCTCGATGGTATCCGCTCTTCGGCCGGACTAAGCCATCCGGTGTCCTTACCAAGGATATATAACGTCGAAATCCCGGAAATATGACTATTACAGGTAGAAGAATATAAAAAAGAGTCTCTTTTATCGGCCCTGACGCCGGTAGTCAGCAAAACCGCTGTGGCAAAAAAGGCAGGCATCTTGTCTTTCCAGGATAATGGATGCGACATCTTCTTGATTTATATATACAAATCACACGTTTCTTGATCCTCATCAAGCCGTTCGGTTGGACATGGGGATCACGGGTATGTTCAGGTTCTTTAGCTTCATCTCCAGCTCGCAATACTCCTTTTGCACCTGGAGTATCTCAGCGCTGACCTGCAGCATTTCTTTTTCCAGCTCTGCTATTTGTCTTTTCTTTTTGATAAGCTGTCTGCTACGAAGACCAAACCCGACCAGCATAGCCAACCCGATCGATACAAAAAAAACGACAATATTGATAGTAAAGTCGAATACGGGCATAACTAACGGTTTTCATGGAAAAAATGGGTATCTGCGAAAGACTTGCTTTCCATTTTTTATCGATCCATGGTACCAATCGATGAGATAGTATGCGCGTGGGGACAATGCGCCGTGTCGGGATTACCTGGAAAAACTACCCCCTCCCCGGCGCTCGCTAATGATTGCCTTTCAGGCCACGGACTGACCGTCCGTGAGGAAATGTAGATTTTGTCCATAGAATACAGATTTTAATTGGTAATAAAATTACCCCCCCTTATTGCCCCGGTTTACTCATTTCCCCAAAAACGCCTCCTCATAAGGACAAATGGAGCTTAAAAATACTTCTCCGCATACGACAACGGACAGACGCTTCGTTGTCTCATTTGCTCGTGTGCGCTTTTTTTCTACCCACCGCCGCTATATCGTTTTATTTCTATTATTTTGGACCCCGTAACACGGTTAAGGCATGATAAAAAAAGATATTAGGTGGTGGGATGCCACCTGGTTCTTATTGTTAGCAGGAATGGCAGTGCTTCTGTTGCTGGTAGCACTGATACAGATATGGCTGAAGTTAAGGACTAAAAGAAAGGAAGAACGGGCAAGGGCAGAGCAGTCGGCCCAGGCCCTGATGCAAAGCAGCAACCTCCGGGAGAAACTCATCTCGCTGGTGATCCATGACCTGCGCAGCCCCCTGCGCTTTCTCTCCCTGCTCGCAAGCGACCTGCTTGACAACCAGTCGAATTATTCACCCGAAGAAGTAAAAGAGCGTATCTACTGGATCAAGAAAGGCACACAGGATATCTATAATTTTTCCGAAGACTTCCTCTTATGGGTAACCAGCCAGCGGGACAATTTCAACATTTCCAGGCGACAGATCCTCCTCCGCCCCCTGCTGCAGGAGATCTATGACTTTTTCCTGGAGCAGGTACAGCAAAAAGGCAACAGCCTGTCATATGCCGCGGACGAAAGTCTCGCCACATGGTCGGACCCCCATATCCTGATCACTATCATCCGCAACCTGGTAGACAATGCCAATAAATATACCGATGGCGGACAGATCGTTCTCCGCGCCTATGAAGAGGGGGCTGAATTGTGTATTTCCGTCAGCGACACCGGCAAAGGCATGAGCCCGAAACAAACGGCTTATTTCATGCAGCACATAAGCCTGGATCACGTCCAGTCCGGCAGCCAGTTGGGACATAAATTCGTCTACGATCTTACTCAACGCCTCAACGGCCGTGTGTCGATAGACAGCAAGGAAGGCAAAGGGACGACGGTGTGGTTGAAATTTCCGGTAGAAAAAGAAAGCCGGGCTTAAGGGCCCCGGCCATTCCTGAATGAGTCGACAGGAGATAAAGGGGTTTTATGCGAG
>DASZVM010000692.1:0-4354 GCA_035547295.1 Puia sp.
CTCCGGCTACCAGGATATTGTTAAAAAGGCTCCGTCGAAAACCTGGCTCCCTGACAGGAGATTTGTTATCCATGTGCTTTCCCAATGATTATCAGATCACGTTTGTGGATGAAACCTCGCCATAAAGAGAAAGGATCTCTACATTCGATTTCTCGATGGTGGCCGTAAGCGTGTAACCAAGGGAAGGCAGCTGCACTTTGACCATCTTGTTCCTGATCTCTACGATATTGCCTTCTCTTTCCATCAACGGGCCTCCGACGATCCGGACGCGGTCATTGATATTGACCTCGGTCTTTTCCAGCCTGACGGATTCATAATCGTTCATAAAACGGCGGATCGCCTCGATCTCCTCGTCCCGGATGACGGCCGGCTTTTTTAACCAGTATACAAAGCTCATGACCCCATCCGTCTGCAGCACAGGCATATGTTCGGATTCAGAAAGACGTACGAATACATAAGATGTAAAAAGAGGTTCTAAAATGATCTTTTTACGATCGCTCCACTGCCGTAATACCTTGTTCAGCGGGCAGTAATATTCCACTCTCTTTTTTGCCAGTTGCCCGGCTACCTTCTTCTCCCAGCGAGGCCTCGTATGCACCGCATACCAGCTTTTAGGGGATTGGTCCATCATTACGGGTTGGTTCATAGTTTTTTAGTTAACAGATTATTCAATAGGTACATATGGCTCATGGTAAAATCTTAGATTATCGCGGGCTCCGCCCAATCCAGTCACATCAGGTAGGATGACTGGTCGGATTATCTAACTATTTTATGCGAAAGTTTGCTCTTACTTTACTTTATCCTTCTTCCTGCTCTTCTTCTCCTCCCCGTAGCCATAGCCGTATTCCTTTCCATAACCATAGCCATAGCCGTAGTTGATCCCACCCATGCCTCTGTTCTTCACACCATTGAAGACGATGGCAAGGTTTTTCAATCCACGCACCTTCGAATGCTCGTCCAGCATCTTTATATATCCTTTCGGTGTCACTTTGTGGCGCACTACATAGATGGTAGCGTCACACAGCGGTGAAATGATATGTGCATCCGTCACCGGGGCCGTCGGGGCCGTATCGATGAGGATATAATCGAATATCGTATCCAGGTATTGCAGCAATTCATCCAGCTTACCATTCAGTATCAGCTCCGACGGATTGGGAGGAATGGCGCCGGATGGAATGACGAACAGGTTGGGGCTGACATCTGTCCGTTTGATGATATGGTCGGCATCCTTTGTGCCGATAAAAAAGTTGGTAAGCCCTACTTCCCGGCTGACCCCGAACAGGTGGCTGACATTGGGCTTACGCAAGTCAAGCTCCAGGAGCACCACTTTCTTGTCCGTCAGGGCCAGGCTTACAGCAAGGTTGGCCGTTACAAAGCTCTTTCCCTCGCCGCTGATGGTAGAAGTGACAAGTATCTTTTTCTTCCTGGAATTGATACCGATGTATGCCAGGGATGTCCGCAGCTGTTTGAACTGCTCCGCAATGACAGTGCGTTTGCCCTGTGTCACCACCAGCTCGTCATGGGCAGGCGCATACATTATTTCGCCTATGACAGGTACACTGGTGAATTTCTCTATCTCGCTGCGGAATACGATACGTTGGTTCATGCCTTCGCGGATAGCGATGATCCCCGCACCCAGGCCAAGGGCGGCCAGTATGGCCAGTGCCCATACCAGCAGGGGTTTCGGCGCTACAGGCATCACCGTGGTATCGGCGTTGTCGATTATGCGTGTATCGGCAATGGCAGAGCTGAAAGTAAGGGCCGTCTCTTCCCGCTTTTGTAATAAGAAAGAATAGATGCTGTTCTTGATCCCCTGCTGTCTGCTGATCTCCACCAGCTTTCGCTCCTTCGCCGGAATGGTCCTGAGGATGGATGCATAATTGTTACTGGTACTGAGCAGATTATTCTTTCCTGCTGTGAGATTCTTACGAAGGTTTTCCACATTTTCCAGGATGCCCGGCTTTACTTTTTCGATCTCATGCCGGAGGGATACCAGGATCGGGTTGTTCTCCGCTGTCGTTTTGCTGAGCCCCTCATACTTTACTTCCAGGTCGTATAATTTCTGAAGCAGGTCTTCCAGTACCGGATCATCCACGCCAAAAGTAGAAGGGACGATACCCGCCTGGTTGCTCTTGGATTGTACATAGCGTTCCACCTGGTCCAGGACGGCCAGCTGTACATTGATCTCGCTGAGCTTCTGGTCATTGGCGCCTACATTATTCAAATATAGCTGTCCCTGGGCGCTGATGTCCACGATGCCGGCCTCCGTCTTATAGCGCTGGATACCGTGCTCTACGGAATCCAGCTCGTTGGAGATGAGCCCCAGCCTTTCGTTGATGAACCGGAGCGTATTGGCCGCCAGGGCATTCTTGTCGTTGATGCCGGCCTTGTTATATTCCCGTATAAGACCATTGAGGATATCTTCTCCTCTTTGAGGGATCTCGTCCTTTATCTTGAGATCGATGACGGAAGAAAGCTTGGTGGCCTGTGTGACCTTTAAAGCGTTTAACAGCTCGTCAGTGACGGCCTTTACACTGCGAAGAGAGAAATACAGGGGCCTTGTCTTATCCGGCATCTCGTAATAAGGATTGGCAATAAACCGTATCTCTCCATAGGGTTCCTTTATCCAGGAGTTCAAAGGGAATTTTTCCCCGGCCATCGCTACTTGCTGTGAAACACTGTCATACTGAATATAGATCTTTTTTTGTTCGACAAGTGAGTCGGGCTTTCGCGCCTGGACAATAACAGGTGAAGTGAGATAGGCGCTGCGGGATTTGATCCTGCCTTCCTGTGTGACAGGGGCATAAAGATTATAGTTCTTCACCACTTCCCGCATAAGGGTCCTGGATTGAAGGACCTCGATCTCATTTTCCACAAGTTTTTTGCTGCCAAACAGGTTCAGCTGCTCCATCAGGTTGGAGTTGTCGTCCAACCCTTTTTTCTCGTCCTTTACCAGGATGGTGGCGGCCGTCTCGTATACAGGCACCGCATAATGCAGGTATCCATAGGCCCCTGCGCCGCAAAGCGCCAGCAGGATGAGGAACAGGGGCCAGTAAGGAAGATACTTGAACAGCAATTCGGAAAAAAGATTGCTCTCCTCTTCCTGAAAAATGTTCTTATTGGTTACCTGCATAAGCTCACGTTTTATTAATCCACATAATGTAATACCACGACTGCAACCAAAGAGGCAGCGCTCAATATGATAGGTAATAGTTGCTGTGTTCTGCTGGTGGCCGCAATCTTCTCTTTCCGGGGCTCTACATAGACGATGTCATTCGTTTTCAAATAATAATAGGGAGAAGTAAGGATATTATTGGCGCTGAGATCAAGACGTTTTACGATCTTCTTATCGCCGGACTCACGTATCAGCAATACATTATTCCGCTTGGCATAAATAGTCACGTCCCCAGCCAGGCCAAGGGCCTCGAAAATGGATATCCTTTCGTTGGCGACATTGAGCGTGGTTGGCTTTGCAACCTCTCCCAGCACAGTGACCCTGAAGTTCAGGAAACGTGCGGTGACAATAGGATCGACCAATAATTTCCGGTTGGTCAGCGAGTCTGTAAGCACCACCTCCAGCTGGCGTTTGGTGAGACCCGCCGCTTTGACGGGTCCTAATACGGGGAATTTGATCGTTCCGTCAGCATTCACAAGATAACCCATCAGCTGAGGAGCGCCATACCCCGCGGCAGGTGTAGTACCGGTGGAAGTGGCCGTCACCGGCATGGTGATATTAGGTGTATTGAAGACCATGGAGGCTTCCGGATTAAGGCTGGTTACCGTGATGTTGAGCAGGTCATTTACCTGGATCACCGGTTCAACGCTCACGAGGGCATTATCTAATGTCGTATCCTGGATATTATTGAAATAGAGCGCTTTCCTGCTGTTGACACAGGACGTCGATGACAATAGTACCCCCGAGAAAAATAAAAAGACCAATAGTTTCGAATGCATATATCAGTTATATATTACACAAAGCCGTTCTGATCCGGCAATCGCCGGCCCATCAGGGAGCTACCTTAAATGCTAAGCTAGTCTAGTAAGCAAGAAATCGGAATCGACATGGCGTTTAAAAAGACCGTAGGCGGGCAACCGTAGACCTTTTCAGGGTTCTATCGGGGGTTTATTTTTAATAAGGCTGAGCTTGAGGAGTTTTCTACGCGGGAAATTTGAGGGGGTGTTTAATAAAATTATTACAAACACGCCAATATTCCAAATCTCTCTTTGTCCTTAGCGATCTAAGAACAACTTTTTCTACGATGTTTGCTGAATTACAAATTCCATTCCAAAACAGCGAACTTCACTTATATTTATTAACATATCCCTATGGAAATCTATAAATTAGGTGTTGAAA
>DASZVM010000693.1:0-7213 GCA_035547295.1 Puia sp.
AGGAGATCAGGATCGGGCACGCCTGCAGACTGTTGCAGGATAAGAAGAACTCCATTTCGGGCATCTGTTACCAAAGCGGGTTTAATAACCTCGCCAGCTTCAATAAGACTTTTAAAGCCATCACGCACAAAACGCCTTCAGACTACAGGAAGGACTACCAGTCCCTGGAATGAGAGGGGTCTATCTTATCTGTACACATCCAGCAGCCCATCCGGCAGCTGGACAAACACCTTCCGGGCCTTCTTATCCACCTTGCGAAGCGTCTCCTCATGGATAGGTATCAACGCCTCTTTCCCCTCCAGGTCGATCCGGCAAAGCAGCTGATGCGGCTGTTCGATAACTTCCAGTATCTCTCCCAGGTCTTCCGTCCCCTGCCATAAATGGAAACCAACAAAAGTAATAGGCGCCGACTTGCCCGCAAATTGCAGGACCTCGGCCTCCGGAAGCCAGACTTCCTTCTGCACCAGCCGGCGTGCGGTCTCCTTGGTATCGATGCCCTCGAACTTTACGTACACGTCCTCTTCGCCCTTTGCACGCACATGCTGGACGAACCAGGGCAGCATCTCCCCTTTCCTTTCTTCCAGGAAAAGCGTTTTAAGCCCCTTGAGCGTCGTCTTTTTGCCCAGCCGGTGCTGCAGCACCAATTCACCCTGCAGCCCGAATACAGCCACCAACTTGCCTATGTTGCGGTAGTTATCGCTCATACTTAAAAAAACAGGAGGCTTTATCAGCCTCCTGAAAAATTACATGTTTAAATCCGGTGAATTAAGCCTGTGCAGGTCCTTCACTTCTCCTTTCGACCCTTCTCACGGGAGCTCCGCCTCTTCTGGCAGCGCCCTTGGCTTTCCTGTTCTCTTCCTGGCGTTTTTTCATTTGGGCTTCGTGCTCGGAATGCCATTTCTGGAATTTTTCCATGGCAGCCGCGTCATCGAATAACCCTAATTTGACACCACGCAATAAGTGTTTCAGGTAGAGAACACCTTTGTAAGAAAGGATCCTTCTCACTGTGTCAGTGGGTTGAGCACCTTTGTGCAACCAGTCGAGCGCCTTCTGGCGATCTAATTGAACGGAAGCAGGAACAGTGAGGGGATTGTACGTGCCGATCTTCTGGATGAATTTACCATCCCTTGGCGCACGGGCATCGGCTACTACGATGAAATAAAATGGTCGTTTCTTAGACCCGTGGCGTTGCAGTCTGATTTTAACTGGCATCTTAAATAGAAATTTAAATGCGTGAACAAATAAGGTTACTTTCTTCTTTTTGGACCGCAAATATAGGCGATCTGCTGCTAATAATTCAAAAATAATACATCGATTCCTTTCCTGCGAATCTTAGGCGGGGAATTTTATGAACGGTGGAAAAAATTAACCATTTGGGTGAAGGTCGAATTATCGCAAAAATGGCTGTTTTCCCGTCAGTTATGCCCTATTATACGCTCAACGTCTCCCCATGCCCATCCTGCCCATGCCCATGGGCATTTTGTTCATCATTTTCATCATCTGTTTCATCTGGTCGAACTGCTTCAGGAAGGCGTTGATATCGTTGATATCCTTGCCGCTGCCTTTTGCCAGTCTTTTGCGGCGGCTTTGGTCGATGACGTCGGGATTTGCCCGTTCAAAAGGCGTCATGGAATTGATGATGGCTTCGATGCCTTTAAAAGCGTCGTCGCTGATGTCGATGTCCTTGACGGCCTTGCCGACGCCGGGTATCATACCCAGGAGGTCCTTGATATTCCCCATCCGCTTGATCTGCTCCAGCTGCTGTTTGAAATCCTCAAAGTCAAACTGGTTCTTCCGGATCTTCTTCTCCAGCTTTTTGGCTTCCGCCTCGTCGAATTGGGCCTGGGCCTTTTCCACAAGGGTGGTGATATCACCCATCCCCAGGATACGCTGCGCCATACGCTCGGGGTAGAATACATCCAGCGTATCCGGCTTTTCCCCGCTGCTGATGAACTTGATGGGCTTGTTCACCGTGTATTTGATGGATATGGCCGCACCGCCCCGTGTATCGCCGTCCAGCTTGGTCAGCACGACGCCGGAGAAGTCCAGCCTGTCATTAAAGGCCTTGGCGGTATTGACGGCATCCTGGCCTGTCATCGAGTCCACCACGAAGAGGATCTCTCCGGGGCTTACGGCTGTCTTGATGGCGGCAACTTCCTGCATCATTGCCTCATCCACGGCCAGACGGCCGGCTGTATCGATGATGACGACGTTCTTGTTCTTTGCGCGGGCCTCTTTGATGGCGTCCTGCGCGATCTTTACGGCATCCTTGCTATCGGGCTCGCTATAGACATCCACGTCTATCTGTCCTCCCAGCACCTTCAGCTGCTCGATAGCGGCCGGACGATAGATGTCGGCTGCCACCAGGAGGGGGGAAAGCCCCTTACGGCTTTTCAGATAATTGGCCAGCTTGCCGCTGAACGTGGTCTTACCGCTACCCTGCAAGCCGGCGATAAGGATGACGGCGGGATTACCCTTGGCATTCAATTCACTTTCCTGTCCGCCCATCAGGGTCGCCAGCTCGTCCTTTACGATCTTCACCATCAGCTGTCCGGGACTTACAGCCGTCAGCACTTTCTGGCCCAAGGCCTTTTCCCGCACTGTATCCGTAAATTCCTTGGCGATCTTATAGTTTACGTCCGCATCGATGAGCGCTCTGCGGATATCCTTTACCGTTGCCGCAATGTTCAGCTCGGTGATACGGCCTTCGCCCTTTATCTGCTTGAACGCCGACTCCAGCCGCTCGCTGAGATTTTCAAACATAGTTTCTGTGTTTTTGACTAAGATGCCGCCCCGGGGAGCAACAAAAAAAGTGAATACAACCACGTATTCACTTAAAATAGGATGCCAAAATTACGAAAATTGGTTCGTTCTGCAGTGTAAATCTTTATCTCAAATATTTCTTCTTTTTGTTGATCAATCCGCACATAGCTTGCCGCCGTCTCATACTCCCGGACAGCACCTTTAGATCCCCAGGTAGCTGCGCAGCATTTTACTCCTGGAATTGCTTCTCAGCTTTGTGATAGCCTTGTCCTTGATCTGACGGACGCGCTCCCGGGTGAGGTTGAATTTCTCGCCAATGTCCTCCAGGCTCATGGGATGGTCCACCCCGATGCCAAAGAAGAAACAGATGACTTCCTTCTGTCTTTCTGTCAATGTCTTCAGACTGCGGTCGATCTCCTGCTTGAGGGACTCCTTGTGCTCGATGTTCGTCTCGGCCCTCTCTGCATTAGGGTTCTCCAGTACATCGATCAGCGTATTTTCCTCCCCTTCGGATAAAGGCGTATCCATGCTCACATGACGGGCTGCGATACCCAGCGTGGAAGACACCTCTTCGATATCCAATTCCAGGATCTCGGCCAGTTCCTCGGCGGAAGGCTCTCTTTCGAACTCCTGTTCCAGCTGGGAATAGGCCTTTTGGATACGATTGGTAAGACCGACCTTATTGAGGGGAAGACGTACGATACGGGACTGCTCGGCCAGTGCCTGCAGGATGCTTTGACGGATCCACCATACGGCGTAAGAAATGAACTTGAAACCCCGGGTCTCATCAAAACGTTGTGCCGCCTTGATCAGCCCCAGATTACCCTCATTGATGAGGTCCGGTAGGGAAAGTCCTTGGTTCTGATACTGTTTGGCTACAGATACCACAAACCGCAGATTGGCCTTAGTTAGCTTGTCGAGGGCCCGTTGATCTCCCTGCTTGATACGGATAGCGAGCTTTACTTCCTCTTCGGGAGTGATCAGCTCTACCTTTCCAATCTCCTGCAGGTACTTCTCAAGGCTCTGGGACTCACGATTTGTTATACTCTTCGTGATCTTGAGTTGACGCATACTCATAGGCAGAGGTCTTTAAAGGGTTTTTTTTAAGGTTTAAGGTTTTTAAGTTTAAACGCAAATACAACAATGTCGAATTGATTAAAAACGAATAATTAATGCTTTTCTTGTACCAATGCCGTCAACTGATCCAGGTAGATGTTGACCACCAATATACCGATTTCAATGCACGCAAACAAATTTTTTTTTGTAATTCCCTGGGTATCAGCTGGTTTAGGGTGAAAAACCACCTTTTTACACCGATTTCAGACATTAAAATGCCATGAAAAAAAATTTTGACGGACCAATTATTTTTCTATAATTGCACATGCCGGGTTTGGTATAGCCGGAGCCAGCACAATGCGGGTTTTCCGGTACAAAAGATTCAATATGATCAATAGATGAGTAAGAAACAACTTTTTACGTTAGAGTATCCTGTAAGATGTTCACCTTCCATTTTATACGAATTTTTAAGCACTCCGGCCGGACTACAGGAGTGGTTCGCAGATAAAGTAGATGAACGTGATAATGTATTTTCCTTTTCCTGGAATGGTTCAACAGACAAGGCTGATGTTACAGAAAGCGAATTTGAAAAATTTATCCGGTTCCACTGGCAACACGCGCCGCAGGAAGAATTCTTCGAGTTCCGTATAGAGAAGTCCGAAGTCACCAACCAGACCATCCTCGTTATAAAAGACTTTGCCAATAAAGGTGAGATCAAGGATCAGAGCCAGCTATGGAGCTACCAGGTGAAAGACCTCTTCCATCGCTTGGGTAACTAATTGCCTGCCGTCAGTACGCGTATCAGCATCTTATTCAGCCCCGACAGGATCTCTGGAGCGTCGTTCCATTTATCCAGGGGGCATTTTGCAGACAGCTTGAGAAAAGGGTATTCTTTTCCAGGATGGATATCTTCGTACTTCAATGCACGATAGTGGCTGCTTTCCAGCTCATGCCGCCATTCATCTCCCGATATCGCCGCATGAAAACCAGCCTCCGCCAGATCCGGCACGCCCTGTCGTATAACGGGCAGGAATAAGTCTTTATATCGCCCCTTCAGGTGCAGGGTCACGTTGAAATAATGTCCCCACCAGAACATGGTGCGGATAGCCAGGATGTGCTCCTTCCCGAACAGGCGGGGATAGTCCAGCACGACATAGGGCAGCCCCTGGTAATTCTCGCCTTTGGATATCTTGGGAGTGGCCCAGTTTGGGGGCAGGTCATCGCCGGACAAATGCTGCCGGAGGGCCGATACGCCCGGCCCCAATCCTTCGCTGAGCACGGCCATCAGATCCACCGCCCTTCCCATGATGGAATTCTTCGTTAAAATCCATCCGGGATCGCTTGCAAGGGCTAATTCCTCTTTTGAAAGTTGTAATTTCGCGGCATTCATACGTGCTAATATACCATTTGTGTTCAATCGCCTGTTTAAAAAACTGGACCTGCTGATCATAAAAGCCTTTATCGGGCCTTTTATCGCCACCTTCTTCATCACTCTTTTCGTGCTGGTGCTGCAGTTCTTCTGGCTGTACATCGACGACATCGTAGGCAAGGGCGTGGACATGATCACGGTGGCCCGGCTCATCCTGTATGTCAGCGCCACCCTGGTACCCCTGGCCCTCCCCCTGGCCGTGCTGCTCTCCTCCATCATGACCTTTGGCAACCTGGGAGAGACCTTTGAGCTGATAGCCATCAAATCCGCGGGCATCCCCTTGCTGCGCTTTATGCGGCCCCTGCTCATCGTCTCGGTGATCATCTGTTATGTCGCCTTTCTTTTTAACAACAATATCATCCCCATCGCCAACCTGAAGATGAACACCCTGAAGTACGATATCATCGTCAGCAAGCCGGCCTTCGATATCAAGGAAGGGGTCTTCTACGATAAGATCGAGGGGTATGTCATCAAGATCGGGAAAAAAGAAAAGGACGACTCCACCATCCGCAATGTGGTGATCTATCAGCAGAACTATTCCGGTCAGCAGGACGATATCATCATCGCGGAAAACGGCAAGATGGTCGTCACCCCGGACAAGCATTCGCTGGTGTTCGTGCTGAATAACGGGTGGATCTACCAGGAAGGCAAGGGCGACCGCATGTCCACCACCAACGACTTTATCCGGATGGGTTTTAAGGAATATAAAAAAGTCCTCGACCTCAGCAGCTTTAAGCTCAACAAGACGGAGGACAGCGCCTTTAAGAACAACTACCAGATGCTGACCATGAACCAGCTGGGCCGCAACATCGACTCGCTGAAAAAACAAAGCAGCATCTATCTCAAAAAGACGGAGCAGGACATGCGTACCGGACTGAAGTTCGCTCAGATGCTGGATACCACGGGCTGGGCAGAAGTAGAGAAATTGCCGGAGAAAAAGGTAACCTCCCGCTATCTGCTGGACACGCCTTACAGACCCGCACCCGCTGTTGCCGCCACACCCATTGTACCCACCCCGGCCGTCGCTGCCGCAAAACCGGACAGCAGCCGCAAGGACTCCCTGCACAAGGATACCCTCCACAATGGCATTGCCCGGCAGGACACCTCCAAAACAAAAGACGCAAAAGCCCATCTGGCCAAAGCGACCAAACCTCCTCCACCCCCTCCTCCCACCTTTCGCGACTATCTGCCCGACAGCACCCGCAGCACAGTGACGGAACACGCTATCTCCAATCTCAATATGGTGAAGATACAGCTGGACCAGCCCGCCTACTTCTATTCCAACGTGGATAACGATCTGCGGGTCCATCGCATCGCCTGGCATGAGAAGCTGACGCTGTCCGTGGCCTGTCTCGTCATGTTCCTCATCGGCGCTCCCCTGGGTTCCATCATCCGTAAAGGCGGTATCGGCATGCCCCTTGTATTCGCCGTCATCTTTTTTGTCATCTTCTTCCTGTTGAACAACTTTGGCAAGAAGTTCGTAAAAGAGGATGTGCTGACACCCGTGGCGGGCATGTGGATGGCCACCTATGTGCTGACGCCCATAGGGCTTTTCCTCGTATACAAGGCGCTGCACGACTCACAGCTGTTCAATAAAGAATTCTATTTCCGTATAGCAAAGGCGGTCCGGGCCTTATTCCGGCAGCGCAAAAAAACAGAAGCGGCAGCGCAGGCATAGCAGAAGCAAATGCAAAAAGGGAAAGAAAATATCCGTCTTCAGCAATGGGTGGTAGCCATTGCGGTCATCCTCTTCTTCGTGAAGCTGGCAGCCTATTATCTCACCCAATCCGTGGCCGTGCTTACGGACGCGCTGGAAAGCACTGTCAACGTCATCGCGGGTTTTATCGGGCTCTACAGCCTGTATGTCGCCGCAAAGCCCCGGGACGAAGACCATCCTTACGGACACGGTAAAGCGGAATTCCTTTCGGCAGCCGTGGAAGGATCGCTGGTGATCATGGCAGGGCT
>DASZVM010000694.1:0-7156 GCA_035547295.1 Puia sp.
AGCCACGGCCCAAATCTCCACCCCGCATCCTGCAAGGTCATCCCCACCGGATGCCGTATCCCAGCCGCAAAAGCATTTTCCACATAGCTGACAGAATTGTCAAAAGCCATCGTCTGCCAGGTGCTGTTCGGCTGCAACGCCTCCACCCCATACCGCGGTACTGTCATGATCCGGCTGCCATCGGGCCCTATCCAATCCACCAGCTCACCCCCAAAAGCCCGCGTATAACCACCCCAGCAGGTGTTGGGGTTCTTCAGCGATGCATATCTGAACCCATACGACCGCAGCAGTTGTGGCAATGCGCTGGTAAAACAAGGCTCCTCCGATGAATAGCTGGTAAATCGTATGGACGGGAAATGCGCTCGAAGCTTCTTTATCCCGTAATAGAACTGCCGGATGATGCTCTCCCCCGAAATATTCCAAAGATAGCTTTGTGCATAAGACGGGTTCACATACTCCACGCGCGCGGAAGACGATGCCATCACCTCCCGGAACGCCGCGTAAGACGCACTATCCCGCACCTTTATCGTATCCCACGATTCGGGCTCCAGCTCGAGATTGATCCTCCAGTCAGGATATTCCTTTAGCTTATCCACCATAAATTTTGTCTGCCAGGAAGGGATATGCCCATATATTCCCCCATGATATCCATCGATAAAATAAGCAGGTTGAGCCATACACTGCCCCGCTGCCGCCAACAAGAGTATAAAAATTCCCCTCATAATGGATTTTTTCATTTATGTCCCCCCTCCCCCTGCTCAGCCCAGTTGTCCGTCCGGAATGGCACAGCCGGCAAACCTTCCCCGTTTTGCAAATTGGTGACAGGATAGTTGGTAAATGCATAACGCACCGCCACAGGACGCTTTACCTCCGCACACCGCACCACGATCCGTTGTCCCTCGATGACCGCTGTTGCCGGATGAAATATATGGTCGCTCCCCGCCACTGTAAAAAAGACGGGCGCCTTCCCGTCGTTGGTCGTCAGACCGCCTGCCAGTGTACTATCCTGGAAATAGACAACGGCCTCCCGTCCGCGTGTCTCCATATTCCGGAAAACAGGGCCCCGGTACGCTATGCTCAGATCTCCATATACCCTGTTCAATGCCGTCCTGGCCAGCCGCAGACCAATAGGCTTTTTATTTTTCGGATGGAGGTTCTTCGCCTCACCCACATCCATAGTAACCACCATCGCTGTGTTGCCCAGGGTAGAAATATGTTCCTGCGCCTCACGGAAAAAAGCTTCGTCCGCCAGCGTGGGGTCTTCCTTGTCATAAAAGAAAGGCGCTATCTGCACATAATAAAAAGGCAGCTCACCCTGCGAGAATACCGACCGCCAGCTGCCGATCATCGCCTGCATAAGCCGGGTATAGGACTCCCGCTCCATCCTGTTCGATTCGCCCTGGTACCAGCAAATGCCCCGGACAGAGGTATGCCGGAAGGGATGGATCATGGCATTGTACAAAAGAAAGGGACGCGTCACTTTCTCAAAAGTAAAACCGCCGTTGATCTTCGCCTTTGACCTCGGACTGGACAGGTAGGGGTCAAGATACACCCTGTTCAATTGTGTGTCCGCCGCCAATACAGGCTGCGGGACATAGGCCTGGGCCGCGCTGGCCCCGATACCGCTGAAGATAAGCCCCACAGGCACATCCAGCTGTTGTTGCAGCATCCGTCCAAAAAAATAGCCCACGGCGCTAAACGATCTTACTGTCTTTGGCGAACACTCCTCCCACCTCCCTTTTATGCTGTCCAGGGGTGTAGCACTAAAATTCAACCCCGCATTGAACAACCGTATATTGGGACGATCGGCCGCCGCTATTTCCGCCGTCGAATCCAAAACTTCTTTCATGGAGAACTGCATATTTGACTGGCCGCTGCAAAACCATACTTCCCCGATGAGCACATTGTCCAGCACGAGCTTTTCATCTCCGCTGCTGACGGTCAAACGGTGCTTGCTGTAATCTCCCGGCCGTACCTGCGGCACGGGGATCATACCCAAAAAATTCCCCTGACCGTCCGCATGCACCTCCACGCCCGCATCCATCCAATCTGCCCAAATGGTCACCACGCTCCCGGCGCCGGCCTTCCCCCAGACGGTAAATGGCTTGTTCTGCTGTACCACCATGTTGCTCTGCAAACCCGCAGCCAGCATGATCTTCTCCCGTCCATAAACCCCGCCGGGTAAACACAATAAGATCCCCAATCCCCTGAAAAGGGACATAAATCGTCCAAACATATATCGTCTTTGTTACTTACTTAATGAATACGGCCTGTCCTCCGGCGCCAGCCCCCGCTGTAACGCCGGCTGTGCCCCCATTTCAAAATGGAGCACCCCGCCATTTATGATATCGGTATATTTTATCCAGTTATGCGTATATACGGCACCGTTCAGGGTCGCCGATTGTATATAGACGTTCCGTGCATTATTCCCCGCCGCCTCGATCACAAATTTCTTTCCATTCTCCAGGGTGATGGTCGCCTTTGAAAAAACAGGACTACCCACCACATATTGATCCGTCCCGGGCGTAACGGCATAAAGACCGAGGGCGCTCAGCACATACCAGGACGACATGCCTCCCTGATCCTCATCCCCGGGGAAACCATTCTCGGTCGCATTATAGAGCTTGTCCATCACCTCCCGGACATGCTGCTGCGTCTTCCAGGGCTGGCCGGCATAGCTGTACAGATAGATCATATGCTGGATGGGCTGATTGCCATGCGCATACTGCCCCAGACCGGCATTCACCATCTCCGTCATCTCATGGATCATGGTCCCGTAAGTCCCGGTATGCACCGTATTGGGCGAAGTGAACACGGAGTCGATCTTAGCGGTAAATCTGGCCTCCCCTCCCATGAGATCGATCAATCCCCGCACATCATGGAACACGGACCACGTCCAGTGCCACGCATTACCCTCCGTATACGGTCCGCCCCATTCCACGGGATCAAAAGGCGTCACCCATTGCCCGTTCTTCTTCCTCCCCCGCATAAAGCCCGTCGTGCTGTCCCACACATTCCGGTAATTATACATCTGCCGGGCAAATACCCCCGCATAGAAATCGTTGTGTACCATTCGCGCCAGATGATACCCGCAATAGTCGTCATACGCATATTCCAACGTCTGGGCAGTGGACCCCTGCGATTCGGGATACGGAACAAACCCTTCTTCAAAATATTCTTTCCATCCCTGCCGTCCATTGGCGCCGCCCCAGGGACCCTTGTTGCATGCCTCGTGATAATAGGCCGCCAGCGCAGAGTCGGGGTTAAACGTCCTGATGCCTTTTACCCAGGCATCCGTCAATAAGGAGATAGCATGATTACCCAGCATGCCGCCTGTCTCGCCGGGAAAAGACCAGGCAGGCAGCCAGCCGCACTGACGCTGTGCGCTCAGCAAAGCCTGCATGTACCTGCCTTCCATCGTGGGATGAAGGATGGTATTTAAAGGGAACTGGCTTCTGAACGTATCCCAAAACCCATTGTCCGTATACATGTATCCTTCATGGACCTCACCGTCATACGGACTATAATAGTACGGCTTGCCGGCCTTGTCATATTCGAAGAACTGATGAGAAAAAAGATTTGCCCTGAACAGACAGGAGTAAAAGGTTGCCCGCTGCGCTTCCGTACCTCCTTCCACCAGCACCCGGCTGAAAAGATCATTCCATATCTTCCAGGCCGCCTTTCTTGTATCATCAAAAGACTTAAAACCACCCAATTCCCGTTTCAATGTCCACTCCGCCTGTTCACTGCTGATATAGGAGCTGGCGATCTTCACCTGCACCCTCTCGCCTGCACGGAATCGTACATAAGCCCCCACACCCTTACCCTCATCCGAAGCTTTACCAAAAGAAACCCTATTACCCTCATTCTCCCACGTACCATAAGAAACAAAAGGCTGGTTGAACTCCATCACAAAATAATTCCGGAACCCTTTCGGGATGAACCTCCCGTTATTCACCCATCCCACTATCTTCCGCTCCTGCGGCAAAATCTGCACCGCGCTCATCTTATCATAACCATCCAGCACCAGCCAGGCGCTATCGCCCTTTGGGAAGCTGAACCGCATGTGCGAACCCCGTTCCACCGGCGTCATCTCCGCCCGCATATGGTTGTCGAACTCCACGCTGTAATAGTCGGGGCGCGCAGTCTCATGCTCATGACTAAAAGCGCTTGCCCGCTCATTCTCCGCCACCACCAGCTTCCCCGTAACAGGCATCAGCGAAAAGACCGCATAATCCCCGGTCCAGGGACTGCACTGATGTACCTGCTGAAATCCCCGGATGGTCTTCGCCGAATACTGATACTTCCATCCATCCCCGTTCTTACCCGTCTGTGCGCTCCACGCATGCATGGCAAAAGGCAGCGCGGTCGTGGGATAGGTGTTGCCACGGCTCAATCCGAAATTTGAATTTGTCCCCTGCAGGGTATTCGCATATTTCACCAGGTCCGCCTGCCCCAAGCTAAAAAAAGACATCCCGCAAAAACCACTGCAAAACATCAAAACTTTAAACAGCTTATTCATATCTTAATTCTTCTCGAAAAAATGATGAAAGAACAATAATTGGTATCTCACCGCATTCGCCCAATACGCCGCCGTATGTCCGCCCGGCCGGCTGATAAAATCGTGAGGGATCTTCTCCGCCAGCAGCTTCTCATGCAGTTGGGTGTTTACTTTATAAAAGAAATCTTCGGTACCGCAATCGAATATCAACGAAAGACCGCCCGGTTTCAGCAAATGCGTTTGGTTCACCACGCTGTGATCCGCCCATCGCTGGGGGAAACTATCATAAGTGCCCAGTCGCCGGCTGATGTCCCAGTTCTTTGGAAAAGGACGCAGATCCACGCCGCCGCTCATGCTCCCGGCCGCGCCAAACACATCCTGGTGACGAAAGGCAAGGAAAAGAGCGCCATGTCCACCCATGCTGAGACCCGTTATGGCCCGCCCTTGTCTCGACGCAATCGTCCTGTAATGACTATCCACCCAATTCACCAGCTCGCTGCCCACATATTTTTCATATCGCATGGTGCTGTCCACGGGACTGTCAAAATACCAGCTGGAAAAACCACCGTCAGGACAAACGATCAATACCCCCCACCTGTCGGCATATTCCTTTAGCGCGGGCGATACATGCAGCCAGTCTGCATAATTACCGCTGTACCCATGAAGCAGGTACACCACAGGATAATTGCCGCCTTCCATATATGCCGAAGGCTTTATCACCACGGCCTTTATCTCTTTATGCATAGCCTTGCTGTACGTTACCACGGTATCCACGGCAGGCTCGACACCCCATTCCAGGTTGGGCTTATTACCCATCTCCAGCTCCAGTACCCCCCCGGCCATGATATCCCCATGGTCCAGCCAGCACTTGTTATAAGCCTGACCATTAAGCCTGGCGCTCTGTATATAGATATTCTCCGGAGAATTGTTATGGGCAAGGATAGTGAATGTCTTGCCTTTTGCATAATGGGGATCGAGCTCCATCACCACTTTTTCAAATACGGGACTGGTGATCTCCCATCTGTTGTCACCGGGACATACAGGATGCAGTCCTCCCGCCGCCAGCACATACCAGGCGGACATCTGACCTACATCCTCATTCCCCACCAGCCCTTCCACCGAATTGTGATAGGCGCGGCGGCAAATGGCCCTGCTCCACTCCTGTGTAAGCCAGGGCGCTCCCAGCCTGTTGAACAGAAAAGGCACATGATGCACAGGCTCATTGGCATGGTTGTAATAGTCATTCCAGAACATCTTCTCCGGCGTCTTTTCAAACAGCTGTTCCAGGTCGGCAATGACCTTTTCCCTGCCACCCATCAGCCGGACCATGCCGGGTATATCATGAGGAACGAACCAGCCCTGCTGGTAAAGATTACTCTCGACGGTACCGTACTCCTGCCGGAGCCTGCCTTCCTTTGGCCAGGGCTCCCAGTTGCCGTCCTTTCTCCTGGGACGGAACCAACGCACGGAATCATCAAAAATATTCTTAAAGCTTTCCGCCCGCATCGCATACTTCTTCCTGTCTTCGTCATGACCCAGGGCCCCCGCCAGCCGGGAAAGACACCATTCCGAAAAACCGTTCTCCAGCGTGACGGAAACATTGGGGTCCCAGCCATCCTTATTACCGGATTTCTCACAGGTGTTCACCGCAAACCGGTAGGCCTTTGCCGCGTCATAATCCCGGATGCCCTTTGCATAGGCGTCGGAGAGCACAACGACAGCAGGGTTACCCACCATGCATCCACTATAAGCATTGATCAGCTCCCACCGCTCGAGGTACCCCTTTCCACTTTGATCAGCCAGCTCCACCAGCGATGCGATAAGATCGTTCACCACTTTTGGATTGATGATGGTCTGTAATGGCATCTGGCTGCGGAACACATCCCATCCGCTGAAAATAGTGTGCTTGATAAAAGCATCTGTCTTATGCGGCTTTCCATCACCCCCGGGATAGGTACCATCCACATCGGACAGCACCCGCGGATCGATGAGGGTATGATACAACGCGCTATAAAAAATGGTCTTCTCCTCCTCTGTCCCGCCTTCGATCCGGATCTTACCCAGTTCCTTATCCCATGACAATTTCGCCGCCTCATGCACCTTGTCAAAATTCCAGTCCCGGATCTCGGCCTTCAGGTTCTTCTCCGCACCTCCCATGCTGACAAACGAAATACCGGTCTTCACCAGCACTTGCTCGCCGGCCCTGGTGGCAAACTCCGTATAAAAACCCAAATGCTTCCCCTCTTTGACACGCACACCCGGTAATATCGTCGCTGCCGCCACACGCGCCTGGTATCGGTCGCTCTCCACATCTTCCCGCTTCCTGCTCCAACCGTCGGGAATATCCGCAGCCCATATTCCAAACTTCTCCAGCGGCTTGCTGAACTGAGCGTAAAAAAAGACGGTATAATCCGCATGACCATCACCGTTGCCCCATCCGCCGCCGTCAGGCGTACATTTCATCCAACCCCGTATCGTATGCTTATCCACCACCTCCACGCGCTGCAAGGTAGAAGTCCCTCCTACCCGTCGCGCAAGGTCTATCTGTATCCGCTCCTCGTTGCCCGCCGGGAACGTAAACCGCATCATCCCGCTATGAGGCGCCGCGGTCAGCTCAGCCAGCACATCATATTTTGTCAGTTTTACCGCATAATA
>DASZVM010000695.1:0-4336 GCA_035547295.1 Puia sp.
CTTTGGCGGCGCCAGCTCATTCACCGCATCCTGTGCATCCGCGATGATCTGTTGATAAATGCTGTCGACACTTGTCCTGGGTATAAAAGCATCATCCGCGGTAGCGACCACTTTCAGGAACAAAGGCAGTGCTCCATAGAGCCTCACCAGCCTGAAATAATACAGGGCACGGAGGAATTTTGCCTGTCCGTCGATGCTCTTCGCCACCGAATCGGAGATCTTGACGTTCTTCAGGCTTTCGATGATGATGTTACAACGGCTGATGCCTGTATAGCTGTGCTGCCAGGTGGCATTGGCATAAGCATTGGTGGAAGTATTGGTAAAATCCGATATGTTCCTCCTTTGCCCATAGGCCGTACCCTGATCCGCATAAGGCTGATAAATGGTATTGTCCGAATGCATCTCGGATGTAAAGTAGTCGTTCACCAGCACATCACGCAAAGGGGCATACGCCGCCACGATGGCCGACTGGAACTGGGCCTCTGTTTTATAGAAATTGTTGACCGTATAGGTATCCACGGGCGTCAGCTGTATAAAATCCTTTTTACAGGCAGCTATGCTCAGCAGTAAAAAGCCGGCGGCAATATGCTTTATTCGTATCATTATGCAGGGATTGAAAGATTATTTGAAAGCTACGTTTAACCCCAGGGAAAAAGTCCTGGGTATAGGGTAGGCGTTCTCGTCGACGCCTACGCCCGAGGTCTGGTCGATACCACCCACATTCACTTCGGGGTTCATCCCCGTATATTTCGTGAAGATGAAGGCTTGCTGTATAGATGCATATACCCTGCAGGTGCTCAGCCAGGTGACGCTCTTCAAGGGAAGGGTGTAGCCCAGCGATACATTCTTTAAAGCCAGGAACGAGCCGCTCTCGATCCATTGGGAGTTCACCTGTCTTCCCATGGCAGTCGTACCGCTCTCGGTGCGGGGATATATGCCGGAGCCCGGGTTGTCTACCGACCGCCAGTGGTCCAGCGCCGCGGCCAGCGGTACACGGCTGCCATCCATATTGGTCTGGTAGGCCCATTTGGCGGCGTTCAATATTTTGCCGCCCACCGAATAGGTCATATCGATGTTGAGATCGAAGTTCCTGTAGGAGAATCGGTTTACCAGGCCGCCGGTGAATTTCGGCGTGGGGTCCCCGATAAAGGTGCGGTCGTTGACATCATCGATGACCCCGTCTTTGTTGATGTCCTTTACCTTTATCGTCCCTATGTCGGAGCTCCCGTTGGGCTTGGCCGGCGTAACCTGGTACTTGGCCGAGCTGGCCAGGTCCTGTGCATCCTTATACAATCCCAGGTATTCAAATCCATAAAATTCGCCCAGGTGATGCCCCACCTGCTGACGGTAATAATCGGAGGAGACCGTGTTGTTCCGGCGGAGATATCCCGGCGCCACCAGGTTGGTGACCAGGTTCCTGTCCATGGATACGATCAGGCTGGTGTTCCATCTTAATTTCCCCTGGAGGTTGGTGGAATTCACGGTAACCTCATGCCCCCACATCCTGAGCGCGCCTACGTTGGAGATGATCTGGGTAAACCCCGTGGAAGTGGGCATCGGACGCTGTTGTATCAGGCCATCCGTGATCTTGTGGTAATAATCGTACGTTACGCTGAGGCGGTTGTTAAGGAAGTATACATCGAACCCGATGTCGAATTGCTTATTACGCTCCCATCCCAGGTCCGCGTTGCCAAGGTTGCTGATGGTCTGACCCTGCGTGACCGTGTTGTTGAAATCGTAATAATAAGTGCCGATGGTCGCCTGGGCATCATAGCTGCCGGAAAAAAAGTTGTTCCCTGTAAGACCATAGCTGCTGCGGACCTTTAGGAAATTGATCTGGGGGATATCCTTCATAAAAGGCTCGCTGCTGACTACCCAGCCGGCCGATACGGAGGGGAAATTACCCCATTGTCTGTCGATGCCGAACTTGGACGATCCGTCGCGTCGTACGGCCAGGGAAAGAAGATATTTCTTTTTGTAATTGTAGTTCAACCGGCCGATGGCAGACAATAAAGAATAAGCGGAGCTGTTGCTGCCCCCCGTGAGGCTCGTAGCCTGGTTCAGATAGGGGATATCCTCGCTGGCGAAACCAAGGCCTGTGAGGCCGTTGCCATAGGTGCTGAATTTTTGTGCGGAATAACCCGCCAGCGCTTCTATATTGTGATCTTTTGCGATGGTCTTTTCATATACGAGGTTGGCCTCTGCGGTCCATGAACCGTTGTCCACCGCACTGCTCGTCCCCGTTGTCTGTCCCACATTGCCCGTTACCTGTCCGGACTGGAAATATTTTCTTGTTTCAGCCCCTTTGTCGATGCCGACGCTGGTCTTTACGAACAGACCATCGAGGACTTCTACATTCAGGTAGGCATTGCCCAGGACCCGGGTCGTATAATAATTGTCGTTGGTCAGCATATAGGTGGCCAGCGGGTTGATATAGGACACCATCCCCGGGGATGCGACGTTGCGAACGTAACTGCCGTCAGGGGCATAGGGTGATATCAACGGGCTTGCTTCAAAAAAGCGCTCGAAAAAACCTCCTACCCCGTCAGTCTGCATCCGGACGTTATGGTCCACCTTATAGCTGGGAGCGAGATTGACGCCCGCTTTCAGCCGGTTGTTGATAGCCGATATCTCGTGGTTGAAACGAGCCGTGAATAATTTTGTGCCGTTGTTTATCAATACCCCCTGCTGCTCCTGGTATCCTGCGATAAAGGTGGAGGAGGAATGCTCATGAGCGGACTGCATCACGATATCGACATTGCTTATCGGGGCCGTCCTTGTCAACAGTTTGAACCAGTTGGTACCTTCCCCGTATTGATCGGGATTGTCATAGGCAGCATGATAATCCGCCGTTATCGTCTTATCATAGTTGGGTTCGTATTTCAGGCCATCCTGCATGCGCTGGTTCATAAAAGTGGCAAACTGTCTTGCGTTCATCATTTTCGGCACGCGCTCGCCGGGTATCTTCTGGATGCCATAATAAGAGGAGACCTCCAGGCTGGAATTTCCTGGTTTCGCATGTCTGGTGGTGATCAGTATGACGCCATTGGCCGCCCTTGAACCGTATAGGGCGGTGGAGGAAGCATCTTTTAAAAAGCTAAAGCTCTCGATCTCGGCAGGATTGATATTGTTGATGCTTCCCGTCACGGGTACGCCGTCTACCACGATCAACGGTTGGTTGCTCAGATAGAACGAGGCGGCGCCCCGTACGATGAACCCGATGCCCTGACCGGGCTTACCGCTGTACTGGTTTACCTGGACGCCCGCAACTTTTCCCTGCAGCTGCTGCGCAAACTGCGTCACCGGCATATCCTGCATAGGCGCCGCGTTTACCTGCGCGATGGAGCCTGTCACCAGCGATCTGCGCTGATGTCCATAGGACACCGTCACTTGCTCCAGGATATTTGAAGTGGGTGACATCCGTACGAACAGGCTGTTGTTATCGCTGGCGCTTACCTGGAATGCTCTCTTGATAAAGTCCCTGTAGCCAAAGCTTTTTACCACAACGTCGTACCTGCCGCCGGCTTTCAGGTTCATGATGGAGAAATTCCCGCTCTTGTCTGTAAGGGCATGTATGGTATCCTGCGTTCCGGTCTGGTTTACGGCTATTGTGGAGCCCGGCACCGCCTCTCCGCTCTCGTCCAGGACGATGCCTGTTATTTTGGCGGTTTGCTGGGCCGAAGCAGACATGGTCAGCACTGCCAGGCTGAGGTACACAGCCCATCTTAACCATTTCGTTCCCGGCAATAGGTTCCTTCCCGCCCCCCGGGGGGTGGATGCATTGTATGTCATTTCTTTTAGATTATTGCTGTTTACTTATTCTGATACGGTCGTTCTCTTTTGTAAAAGTCAGCTGGTTCATGTTGCAGATGACCTTAAGCGCAAGGTCCAGGTCATCTGCAGATTCGAAAGCACCTGTGAATGACAAGCCTTGTACTTCGGCTTTGTCAAATAGGATGGAAGTTTTATAATATTCGCTTAAGCGCCGGAATACTGTTTCCAGGCTTGTTCTTTCAAAGGATAGGGTTGTGACGCCTGCGCCGCCGGTATTGCGCTGGTGTTGTTTCCTGGTGCGTGCCAGGGATTGTTTAAGACTGTCTTCAAACGATCTGCTCAGATCGAAATGTTTTGTTTCCGTGTTGATCTTCAGCTCCTGTCCGGGGGACAAGTATACCTTCTGCATGGTCATGCCCGCATCAGGAGTAGTATTCACCACCACCTTCCCTTTTAGGAGACGGATGGATATATGGGGCCTGGTGGCGTCCACGATGAACCGGGTACCCAGCGCCGTAGTGGCAAAGCCCCTGGCTGTTACGGTAAACGGTCTTGCAGAATC
>DASZVM010000696.1:0-4730 GCA_035547295.1 Puia sp.
CTTCGACGGATCTTCTACAGAACAGGCCCCCGGCGGCTCATCGGATTGTTTATTAAAACCCGTATACCTGGTAAAAGATCCTCAGCGTAAAAATGGCTACCTGGTAATGTGTGAAGTACTCAGCCCCAGTGGCAAACCCCACCCCAGCAATGGCAGAGCATTGATCGATGACGACGACAACGACTTCTGGTTTGGCTTCGAGCAGGAATACTTCCTGTGGAATCCCGAAACCGATAAACCCCTTGGCTTCCCCGAAGGCGGCTATCCCCGCCCCCAGGGCCCCTACTACTGCTCGGTCGGCGCAAAGAACGCCTACGGCCGCGAAATGGTGGAAGAGCACCTGGACGCTTGTCTGGATGCCGGTCTCAACGTAGAAGGCATCAACTCCGAAGTTGCCACGGGACAATGGGAATTCCAGATCTTCGCCAAAGGCGCCAAAGCAGCCGGCGACCAGGTATGGATCGCACGCTATATCCTCGAGCGCATCGGTGAAAAATACGGTATCGCCATCAACTGGCATTGCAAACCCCTGGGTAACCTGGACTGGAACGGCAGCGGCATGCACGCCAACTTCTCCAACACCCTGCTGAGGACAGCCGGCAGCCGCGAGATCTATGAGACAGTATGCGAAGCTTTCCGTCCCGTCATCCAGGAGCATATCGATGCCTATGGCCCCGATAACCACCTCCGTCTCACCGGCAAGCACGAAACTGCCGCCATCGATGAATTCAAGTACGGTGTTTCCGACCGTGGCGCGTCCATCCGCATCCCCATCGGCACGGTAGAAAAAGGCTGGAAAGGCTGGCTCGAAGACCGCCGCCCCAACAGTGCTGCCGACCCGTACAAAGTTGCAGCCCGTATCATCAAGACGGTGAAAACCGCCAAGGTGCTGGAGGTTGAATTAGCCTAGTCTCTTAAAAACAATCGATACAACGCCCAAGGGAAGTGTCAGTAATGGCGCTTCCTTTTTTTACAACAAGCCCCATTATTTATACAATCTTGCACCTGGCAGAAATCCTACCTTCGTCCCATGAGCAGATTTAATATGGCCAGGGTACAGCCGGATGCCTATAAGGCAATGGGCGCCTTAAGCAAGTATATCGCAGAATCAAGCGTGGACAAGATCCACCAGGAACTGATCCGCATAAGGGCTTCGCAGATCAATGGCTGCGCCTATTGCGTCAACCATCATGCAAGGGACGCCCGCAAACTGGGAGAGACGGAACAACGTATCTATCTCATCAGCGTCTGGCGGGAAGCTCCCAACGTATTCTCTGAGGAGGAACAGCTGCTGCTGGCAATGACGGAAGAGATCACCCTTATCCATCAGCATGGGTTGAGCGATGCGCTCTATGACAAAGCCATCAGTCTCTGGGGCGAAGAAAAGACCGCCCAGGTCATCATGACCATCATCACCATCAATGCGTGGAATCGTATCGGGGTCGGGCTCAATATGCATCCGGAGCTTTAAAGCTTCTGGATCGCCTTTACAAGAGCATCCGCTTCGCCTTGCTGGATATCGGTGACATCGCCTTCGTCCTTGCAGACAAGCGTATATTTTGCCGCTTTCTTCTTGGTCTTGGCATCTATATTCTTGTCATCCGTCCGCTTGATGGAAAAGCTTTTGTAGTTGGCCTCCGTTCCATCATCGGCTGACATCAGATAGCTGAGACCCTGCTGGAGATACCGCAGCTGGGTGAGATCACCGAACTTCAACGTGGAAATATTGTGGGTATTGGGATATTGCTTATCCCGGAAGCTAAGCATATAAATAGTGTCATTCTTCTTCACAATACGCTCCAAACGCAAAGGCCAGTCCCCGCTGCGCAGGTCGGCGATGGTGATCGTGGAGGTATTTGTAATAGTAAATTGCGCCTTGGCTTTCGTGACAATAAAGGGCAGGAATGCAAACAGGAAAACAAGCTTTTTCATATTGTTTCTAGTTTCTAAGGTATTAGAATTGACTATTGACGATAACTAACAACGGATAAAAAACCCGATTTATTGTGGTGGGGGCGGGGAATACCAGCCTGTCAGAACCCCCTGATTGTCTTGACGATAGCATCGGCCTCAGCCTGGCGGAAATTCGTGGACGAATACTTTGTCCGCAAAATATACCACCTGCCGTCAAATTTTTTATCGGCCCGTTTGACACTGTAAGTACTGAAATTGGCTTCATCGCCGTCATTGCCTCTCTTCAGGACAGCCAGGGCGGAGTCGAAATAGACCAGCTGTTTCCTGCCCGCGAATTCCACGGTATCGTATACCTCCTCTACCATCGTCTGCTGATCCCGGAAAATAAGTAAATAGGCGTTGCCGTTCGACTCGAAGCTGATGGGCCATTTACCGCCGCGTATCTCAACGGAGCCGGCCGGCCCGGTCTTGGCAAAAGGAAGAAGTAGAAAACTTAGAAGTAGCTTTTTCATATTACAATTGGATGCGCCAATATAAAAAGAAAGATCTGAAAATGCAAGACCCTATCCCCGCACGCTCATACACACTTCATGGATATAGTTCAGCTTCTTCATAACAGCCGGCACGATGACAAAAGGATACAGCACACCGACACCCATACTCTGGTTGAGACTGTTCATCGCATACGTCAGGGGCAGCCACTGCCCGATGATCCTCTTGAACGACGGCTCGCCGTATGGGTCGAAATTTACAGTCGCCGCCATCGTATAGGTAGGACTTACACGCGGCCGGATACGCATGTCATATGCATAGGCCGTCTCCATCGTATCCATGATATGCATATAATGCGCCCAGGATTCTGCCCAATCCTCCCAGGGATGAGTGCTGGCATAAGCGCTGATGTAATGCCCCACCCAGCCGGCAGGCGGACCTTCCCGGTAATACCGCTGCAATGCCTCGCCATAATCCAACCTGTCTTCCCCAAATATCTCCCTGCAGGATGCCAGCCGACCCCCGTCGCGTATCAATACATCCCAATAATAATGACCGATCTCATGGCGAAAGTGTCCTAACAGCGTCCGGTAAGGCTCGTTCATGTTCATGCGGGTCATTTCCCGCTGAATATTATCCGCCTCTGCGATATTGATGGTGATAAGACCGTTATCATGGCCTGTAAAGACCTTTACACCCGGATCCTCGGCTACAAAATTGAAACGCAATCCCCTCATTGGCAACCACTGCCTGAGCAGCGAATATACCAGCCTGTGCTTCGCCGCCTCGATCCTCGTCCAGTATGCCCGGTAGATGGGTTCACTCAGATTGGGAATAATACGGTTCAACACACAGGCTTTACAAAAAGTGCCTGCACCATTCGCCTTTACCAGCCAGTTGCATACTCCATACACATGATTGGCGCAATACCGGTAAGGTACCTCCTCAAATACAAATGCCTCTCCTTCCCTGGCAGATAACGCCACCAGCTCATCGCTCTTTTCCATCAGTCCGATGATACTCCCGCAATGCTCACATCGGTTGTTGTCAAAATATAGCAGGTTGCCGCAATTGCTGCAGATGAAATGTTGCATGATATACAGAACCTGGTTATCAAAAAAATTTTATTTCGCCTGTGTGATCCTGATATTCCTGTACTCTATCGGGCCATGATCCCCCTGCAGATAAATGGGTCCCGGCTCTTCTTCCCTGCTGTCCAGCGCACCGCCTGTGATACCGGGTATCTCCTGGTTGGAGATGACCGTCTTGCCGTTGAGCACCACTGTCACCATCCTGCCTACCAGCGTAATATCATACGCTTGCCATACCCCGGAGCCTTTCGATGCGTTCTCGCTGGGCGAAAGAAATCCATACACGCCGCTGAGATGATCATATGCGGGATGCAGATCGCCTTCATCGTCTTCTATCTGTACTTCGTAACGTCCCCGCAGATAGACTCCGCTGTTGCTGCCTTTGGGGCATCTGAACTCGATATGCAGCTTGAAATCTTTAAACTTTTCATCCGTTACCAGGTTCACACCGGAGTGAGGGCTCCGCAATACACCGTTCTCCGTCAACCATTGATTGTTTTGCCCCATGCCATGCCATCCCTTCAGGTCCCTGCCATTAAACAGCACCACCGGCGTACCCCACACAGGAGCAGTCTCCCTCCGCAGCTTTGGCGCCCTGCGTCCGACCCACGGATATTGCTTTCCGTTTGGCATTACCATGGTCCCTACCAATGAGTCGCCCTGTACGGTACCCTCGACCATAAGATCGCTGTTCTCTCTTTCCCATTGTGGAGGTATGGCAAAGCTGACCTTTCCATCGACGAAGTTCACCTTTGAAATGGGCCGGGCGCTGCCACCGCCGCCTACAAATCTTCCTACCAGTGTATTAAATCCTGAAAGCTGGACCTCCAGCCAGGAGGGTACGTCGTGTCCATTCTGGCTCAGCGTGATATCCCAGCGGCCAATGATCATACCAAGACTATCGGCAGGCGCGGCGGCATGGGCAATTGTGAGGATACCGGCGCAGGTGCATAAAACAAGCAATAACTTCTTCATATACATGGTTGAAGTGTTGAATTTACAGTAAATTTCGAAATGAAAGATCAACTGGCCATATTCCTGGCCCTTTTCTTACTTCATCCACCTCACAGCAATTCTCAGTCCACTCCCCATGAGGACGGATACAGGCTCGTCTGGTCCGATGAGTTCAACACCGATGGTACACCTGATCCCACCAACTGTGACTACGAGCAGGGATTTGTACGCAATAACGAGCAGCAATGGTATCAGAAAGAAAATGCCACCTGTAAGATG